>JAEZAI010000224.1 GCA_023427825.1 Actinomycetes bacterium | reverse complement strand
CGGTTGCGGGCGATGAGGAGCGCGTCGTTCACCACGTCGACGGGGAGGAAGCGCACGTCCGCGTTGCCGTCGAGCCAGTCGTAGAGCTCGCGGGTGCCGGCGGCGAACGTGGTGATCGACACGCCGCCGAACTCGCCCTTGTTCGTGTTCGTGACCTTGCCCGCCCGGTGCAGCCGCATGAGCCCGGTCGTGAACATCTCGGAGTGCACGCCGTAGCCGCCGCCCGGTCCGTCGGCGAGCGACGTCGCGATCAGGGACGGGACGGCGCCGATCCCGGTCTGCAGCGTCGCGCCGTCGGGGATGTAGCGCATGGCGATCTCGGCGATGGCGGCATCGACCTCGGTCGCCGGCGCGTCGGCCAGGTCCACCGGGGCGGCGTCGGACTCGAACAGCACGTCGATCTCGTCGACGTGGAGCCGGTGCATGTGCGTGGGCGCGATGCCGAACGTGCGGGGGTAGTGCGGCGAGCACTCCACGATCAGCAGGCGGTCGGGGTCGGCGCCCGCCGCGTGCAGCGCGTCGACGGTCGCGCCGGCGTGCACCGACAGGCTCAGGTAGCCGTCCGCATCGGGCGGTGCGGCCGCCGTGGCCACGACGCGCGGGTTGAGCCGCTCGATGATCGGGGCGAAGCGTCGGAAGTCGGCAGGCACGTACTCGATGGCCGCGCCGCTGTCGCGGAGCAGTCGCTCCGCCGGGCCGAAGAACCCGCTCCGGTAGTGCACGCCCGGGCGGGTGAACACCGAGTACAGATCGGTGAGCAGTGCCCCGAACATCTCCAGCCCCACCCAGTCGTCCCGCTCGCCCAGGGCGTGGAGGAAGGCGACCGGATGGGCGGGCCCGAGGCCCACCGCGAGCGTGTCCACTGGGTGGACCAGCGCAACGGCCTCGGCTGGCGAATCCACCCTTCGCACGGGCATGGTGGGCTCCTCTCGACCAGGGGGAACAGGCGCATGAACTCTGCCACGGAAGCCTCGGGGCCGACGCCCGCTCGGACCATGAACATCGCCACCGCCTGGGAGGCGATCGCGGACGAGATCCCGGACGCAGACGCCCTGATCCACGGCGACGTGGTGCGCAGCTGGGCCGAGTTCGACTCGCTCGCCTCCCGGGTCGCCGGCCACCTCACCGCCGCCGGTCTCGGGCCCGACTCCAAAGTCGCGTTCTACCTCTACAATTGCACGGCCTACCTCGAGTCGACGTTCGGTGCGTTCAAGGCGCGTTGCGTGCCGGTCAACGTCAACTACCGCTACCTGGAGTCCGAGCTGCACTACCTGCTCGAGAACTCCGACGCCGAGGCGGTGATCGTGTCCGCGGAGCTGGCCGATCGCCTGGGCGCCGTGCTCGGGGACCTGCCGCTCGTGCGCACCGTGCTGGTGGTCGGCGCCACCGACGAGCACCCCGTGCCCGACTGGGACCTCCCCGGCGGCGTGCTGGCCTACGACGACGCGCTGGCGGCGGCCGAGCCGATCGCCCGGACGGACCGCTCGCAGGAGGACCTGTGGTTCCTCTACACGGGCGGCACGACCGGCATGCCCAAGGGCGTGATGTGGCCGCACCGCAGCCTCATGGGCACGACGGCGCCCACGTTCCGGGTCATCAAGGCCGACGTGCCGACCACACCCCAGGGCTTCGCCGCCGCGGCCCGCACCTTCCACGACAGCGGCAAGGCCATCCGCCTGCTCGCCGCGGCGCCGCTCATGCACGGCACGTCGGGCATCGCCGCCAACGGCGTGCTGCTGGCGGGCGGATGCGTGACCACGCTGACCCAGCGGTCGCTCGACGGCGACGAGCTGTGCCGCACCGTCCAGGACCGGCGCATCACGCAGCTCACGATCGTCGGCGACGCGTTCGCCAAGCCCATGCTGAGGGCGCTCGAGGACGCCGAGGCGGCCGGCACGCCGTACGACCTCTCGTCGCTGCGGATGATCCTGAGCTCGGGCGTGATCTGGTCCCAGCCCGTGAAGGACGAGCTGCTGCGCTGGACCGACGCCATCCTCGCCGACCTGCTCGGCTCGTCGGAGGGAACCGGCTTCGGCACGTCGGTCACGCGCAAGGGCACGTCGGCCGGGACCGCGGCGTTCCAGCTGGGTGAGCACGCCCGAGTCTTCACCGAGGACGGCGAGGAGGTGCTGCCGGGCTCCGGGACGATCGGGGTGTTGGCCGTCGGCGGTCCGATCCCCATCGGGTACTACAAGGACACCGAGAAGACGGCGGGCACGTTCCGGGAGTTCGGCGGTCGGGTGTGGTCGGTCCCGGGCGACTTCGCGACGGTCGAGGAGGACGGGACCATCCGCCTGCTCGGGCGCGGCTCGGTGTGCATCAACACCGCGGGCGAGAAGGTGTACCCCGAGGAGGTCGAGGAGGCGCTCAAGCTGCACCCCGCGGTGCACGACGCCAACGTCGTCGGCCTCCCGGACGAGAAGTGGGGCCAGTCGGTCACCGGCGTGGTCGCGCTCGAGGCCGACGTGGGGCGCTCCGACGAGCTGCTCGACGAGATCATCGTCTCGACCAAGTCGCACCTGGCGGGCTACAAGTGTCCCAAGCGGCTCGTCGTGGTCGATCGGATCAGGCGAGGTCCGAACGGCAAGGCGGACTACAAGTGGGCGACGGCCACCGCGGCGGAGGCGGTCGCCACCTAGGACACGACTCGAAAGGCGTAGGCGGGTGGGCGAGACGGCGGGAGACGGGGCGCGGTCCGACGCGCCGGCGCGGTTCAGTCGACGACAGGTGCTCGGCGGCGCGGTGGCGGTGGCCGGGGCGGGGCTGCTCGTGGCGTGCGCGCCGAGCGCACCGGTGCCGACGATGCGGACCGAGCGCCGCCGGGTGGTGGTGATCGGCACCGGCTTCGGCGGATCGGTCACCGCGCTGCGGCTGGCGCAGCAGGGCGTGGACGTCACGCTGGTCGAGCGGGGTCGCCGGTGGGCCAGCGGCCGACCGGGCACGTTCCCCACGTTCGACGCGCCGGACCGCCGGGTGTCGTGGCTGAGCAGCGAGAACGCCGCGGCCGGCAACCTGATCCCGTCGCTGCCGTGGCAGCCCTACACCGGCCTGCTCGAGCGGATCCGCGGCAACGGCATGGACGTGGTGTGCGCAGCCGCGGTCGGCGGTGGCTCGCTGCCGTACCACGGGATGTCCGTGCAACCCCGCGGCGACCTGTTCGACCGGGTCATGCCCGCGGCGCTCGACTACCAGGAGTTCGACGAGCGCTGGTACCCGCTCGTCCGCGACGCGCTCGGCGCCTCGCCGATCCCCGACGACGTGCTCGCCGCGGCCCCGTACCTGTCGAGCCGCCGGTTCGCCGAGTTCGTGGCCGCCGCCGGCATGCCCGCGGCGCACGGCGTGCCCATGCCGATCGACTGGGACGTGGTGCGGCGAGAGCTGCGCGGCGAGCTGCCGCCCGTCTTCTCCACCGGCGACGTCATCTACGGCGCCAACGGTCCGGGCAAGCGGTCGCTCGACACCAACTACCTGCCGAAGGCCGAGGCCACCGGGCGGGTCGAGCTGCTGCCGCTGCACCGGGTGGAGCGGATCGTCCGCGACGAGCAGGGCCGCTGGGTGGTGAGCACCGATCGGCTCGACACGGACGGCGTCGTCCACGAGCACGTCGAGCTGGTCGCCGACGCGCTGTTCCTGTGCGCTGGGTCGCCGAACACGTCCAAGCTGCTGGTCCGGGCGGCCGGTCGCGGCGACATCAGCGACCTGCCCGACGACGTGGGGGCGTGGTGGTCGACGAACGGCGACCTCATCACCACCCAGGTCCTGTCCACCCCCATGGGCGCCCCGCAGGGCGGCCCGGCGATGATGGCCTCGCTGGACTGGGACGATCCGGGCGGCCCGCTCACCGCGATCTTCGCCGGGCTGCCGCTGCCGTCCGAGCTCAACGTCATGCAGACGATCGGCATCTTCATCCCCGACGGCCACGGTCGGTTCCACTACGACCCGGCGTCGGACCAGGCCCGCCTGACGTTCCCGCCGTCGGCGCACGGCCCGGCGATGGCCGAGGCGAGGCGCCGGATCGACCGGCTGGGCAAGATCGCCGGTGCGGTCTTCTCGATCGACATGACGGCCCAGGACCCCGCCACGTTCCACCCGCTCGGCGGCGCCGTCATCGGGAAGGTCTGCGACGACCACGGCCGAGTGCTGGGCCAGCCCGGGCTCTACGTCAACGACGGGGCGCTCATCCCCGGTTCGACGGCGTGCGCGAACCCGTCGCTCACGATCGCCGCGCTGGCCGAGCGCAACATCGACCACATCGCCCGCCACGACGTCGGCACGGTCTTCTGACGGGCGGTCGGGCTCAGCCGCCGTCGGACTCGAGGTCGCGCAGGTCGATCCGGCGGACCTTGAAGGTCTGGTCCACGAGCGGCCGGTAGGAGAACTCGTCGAGGTAGAGCGCCTGCTTGGTCTCCCGGTCCACGGTGATGATCACCGCGCTCATCGGGTTCTCCTTCTCCTTGTCGAGCACGCGCAGGCCGGCGCCGCCGGTGGAGCCGTTGATGACGAGCACCCATGGAGTGCCGTCGGGGTTCGTGCCGCCCGAGACCTTCAGGTTGTGGGTGTGGCCGGCGAGGCGCAGCGGCGGCTTGGGCTCGATGGCGTCGGTCATGGCCGGGTCGTGGGTCATGACGACGTCGGGCACCTGCGGTTGCGCCTGGTACAGCGGCACCATCGTCTCGGCCGACCAGCGCTGCTTGAACTTGGTCTGGCCCTCCTTCACGACCGCCTTGTCCAGCTTGGGTGAGAACGTGGGGTCGCCGACGCCGAAGATCACGAGCCCCTCGACGATCGTCTCGGTGCCGTCGAGCACGACGGCACCCTCCTTGGCGTTGGCCTCCTGGGTGACGGCGGTGTCGTGGTTGCCGCGGACCCACAGGTAGGGGACGTCCAGGCCGACGGGTCCGCCGAGGATCTGGGACTCCACGTCGCTGCCCCAGTCCGCGTCGTCGCCGGTGTTCGCGACCACGTCCACGTCGAACGCCCTCGCCAGCTGGCCGGCGAACGTCAGCGCTCCGGAGTTCAGGTGCAGGTCGCTGATGTGCAGGATCCGCACGACGTCGGGGTGGTCGGGGTCCGCCGTGCCGAACAGGCCGGCGTACAGGTCGGTGGTCGCACCGGTGCTGCTCGCCACGTTGTCGGCGAACTTGTCCCGGTCGTCGAAGAACCTCGACGCGTTCGTGGCCCCGTCGGGGATGAGCGCCAGCGCGCCGGTCGTCCGCATGTCGACCAGTTCGTCCACGTTCAGCGTGAAGAGGCCGATCCACGCGCACGCGCTGAGCGCCAGGAAGGGCACGCTGGCGCCGGCCAGGCCGTGGCGCCAGCTCCGGCGACCGATGCCCGCGACGACGCCGGCGCCGATCGCCGCCGCCGCCACGTACGTGAGCACCCCGCCGGCGAGCGAGCGGGGCAGCGTGCCGCCCACGTCGAACTCGGGGGCCGTGCCCTGCGTGATCAGGTCGCTCACGGCGGCCGGATCCAGGTCCGCGACCTCGGCGCGCAGCCGGATGGGCGCGTAGGTGGGGGCGATCTCGACCTGCCCGAGGGGTGCCACGTCGAGCGTGACCGGGCCGCCCAGGGCAGGCGTCATCGTCAGCCCGGTCGTGACCGGCCCGACGGCCACCCGCACGGGTCCGAGGAGCCAGAGCGCGATCGTGGCGCCGACGATCGCCAGGAGGGTGGTGAGCGCGGCCGATCGCAGCTTGGCGCGCGGGATCAGCGGCCCCTCGGCGGCCGCCCTGTCGTCGGCCGACCCCTCGGCCGCCGTGTCGTCGGCAGCCCTGTCGTCGGCGGCCCTGTCGTCGGCCGGCGCGTCGTCGGTCATCGCAGGACCCTCGTCATGGAGATGTCGCCGTCCGCGACCGTGACCAGCTGGGCCTGGAGCACCTCGGGCTCGTTGCGGCCGAAGCTGATGACCACACCCTCCAACCGGTCGTCGGTGGCGACGCCCGTGCTGATGCGCACCCGACCCGTTGCGTCGGTGAGCCGGGCCCCGGTCGCCGCCGGCTCGTCGCCGGTGCTGACCGCCGGCAGCTCCACGTCGTCGGGCACCGCGCCGCCACCGGCCTCGACCACGAGCATGGCGTCCTTCTCGGCGGACGCGGCCTGCCCTGCGGGGCGTTCCCCGTCGGGCCCGAGGACGAGCACCGGGAAGCGGTCGAGGAACCGCAGCCCGGCCTGGTCGTCGGACAGCACGAAGAGCGCGGACACGTCCGCGGGCAGCTCGGGGAAGGCCGGCCGGCCGTCGGTGGCCTCGACGTCGGTGTCGGGCGGCACGACCCACAGCACGCCCTTGGCGCCCTGGCTCTCGGCCAGCACCGCCACGCGACGGCGGACCTCGTCGTCGGTCGGGTCGCCGGTGATCGCGATGAGCCGGTCGGAGGTGCGGGCGATCCGGTCGGCCGCGGCCGAGCGGACGTAGCCCGTGTACAGGCCCTCGATGTTGCGGAACGTCTTGCTGACGTACTCCTCGAGGCCCTCGGCGTTCTTCAGCAGCGCCGGGTCGGCCTGGGGGAGCAGTCCCAGCGCCCCGTTGACCTCCGCGTCCTCGACGCTGTCGGGCAGCGTCGCGAACGCCGCGACGGCCAGCGCTCCCACCGCGACGAGCCCGGCGACGCCGGCGATCACCACATCTCGCCGGCGGCGGTACACCAGCAGTCCGGCGAGCGCGCCGCCCACGGCGCCGCCGACCAGCGTGCGCAGCATCAGCGGGACCGCCGCGTCCGCGATCCGGTCCGCGGCCTCCGCCGCCACGCGCTCCGCCTCGGCCTGCGAGATGGGTCCCTGGCCCTTGGCGACGTCCCGCCCCGCCCGCACCAGCAGGGAGTCGTCGAGCGCGACCAGCCGGGCCTGCAGGTGCATGGGCGCCCTGGCGGGGAGGTCGATCGTGCCGAGCGGGGCCAGGCTCACCGTGAACCCGCCGCCGACGGCGGGCCGGCCGGTGAGCTCCACCTCGCCGACCTCGGTGTCGACCGTGGTCTGCCCCAGGATGGTCGCGCCGATGAGCGCTCCGATGAGTCCCACGACGACCACGCCGATCCAGCGCAGCCACGCCGGCGCCCGACGCGTCCGAACCGGCTCGCCCTGACCCTCGTCGTCGCCCGCGGCGGTCGCCGGCGGGTCAGTCGAGGAGGACACCCCTGGTCCCGACCCAACCGAGCATGGCGTCCTCCAGCTCGGCCACGCGCTTCGGCAGCGCCTCGAAGGTGACGGGTTCCGAGAGGTGGAGGCCCTGGGCCAGGTCGCAGCCCATCTCGGAGAGCAGCACGAGCGAGTCGGCGTCCGCCACGCCGTCGGCGGTGACGGGGATCTCCATGGCGTGCGCCACGCCGATGGCCCACTCGACGGCCTCGGCATCGGCGGGTACGGACGCGATCGCCGTCGTGTAGCCGCGGTCGATCTTGAGGCCGGTGACCGGCAGCGACTGCATGGCGTCGATCGACATGAAGCCGGTGCCGAAGTCGTCGACGACCACGCCGAGACCCAGATCGCGGAGGTGCCGGACGACGTGACGGGACCGGGCCAGGTCCGCGGTCAGCTCGGCCTCGGAGAGCTCGATCTCGACCGTCCCCGCCGGCAGCTCACCGGAGCTGACCAGGAGATCGACGAAGCGCAGCAGGTCGTCGTCGCGCAGGTTGCGCATGGACAGGTTCGTGCTGACGACCATGGCGTCGCGGTCGCGGCCGAGGCGATCGGCGGCGCGGGCGGACTCGCCCAGGATCCAGCGCGTGAGCGGCTCGATGAGCCCCGAGCGCTCTGCCATCTCGAGCAGCTCGACCGAGAGCTGGGCGCCGTTGCCGACCCGCTGCCAGCGCAGCAGCGCCTCGACCTTGGTCACCCGGCCGGTCCGCAGGTCGACGACGGGCTGGTAGCGCAGCTCGAGCTCCTGGTTGGCCAGGCCCCGGCGCAGCTCGGTGAGCAGGCCGACGCGGCGCATGGTCGTGCGCTCCTCGGCCGGGTCGAAGATGGCGACGGGGTCGGCGGCGGCACGGGCCTGGCGCAGCGCTCCGTCAGCCGACTGCAGCAGCGTGCCGGGGTCCATGCCGTGCTCGGGGGCGACCGACGCACCGATCGTGCAGCGCACGTGACGCAGGTCGCCGTCCACGTCGAGGGGGCGCTCCAGGACCTCCTCGACCAGCCGGGCCCGGTCGAGCGCAGCGTCCCGGTCGCCGTGGGGGACCGTGACCACGGCGAACTCGTCGCCACCCACCCGGGCGACCATGTCGACGCCGACCACGTCCTCGGAGAGACGGCGGCCGAGGTCCGCGAGCAGGCGGTCGCCCACGTGGTGGCCGAGCTGGCGGTTGATGTCGTCCAGGCCGTCGACGTCGACCAGCACCACCGCGATGTGCTCGCCCTCGGCCAGGCCGGCGGCGACGAGGGACAGGCGCTCGTCGAGCGCAGCCCGGTTGGGCAGGCCGGTGAGGTGGTCGTGGCTCGCCTGGTGGCGCAGCCGCTCCTCGACGTCGACCGCTCGGGTGACGTCGTCGATCGTGACGCCGAGCGAGCCGTCGCGGAGGCGGTCGATGCGCAGGTCCACGAACGTGCCCGGCACCTCGGCGAAGGACAGGCGCTCCGCGGTCAGCGACTCGCCCGTGTGGGCCACGTCGTAGAGGGCCGACTGCAGCAGGCGGGCGCTCGGTCCGTCGAAGACGGCGTCCAGTCGGCCGCCGTCCAGCACCGACGCGTCCAGTTCGAAGAGGCGGCGGGCGCTGGCGTTCGCGGCACGGAACACGATCGACGACGGGTCGTCGCGATCGAGCAGCTCGAACAGCAGGTGGCCGTGGTGGGACACCTCGGCGATCTCGGCGAGGCGCCGGGCCCGGCGCTGGCGCGCCTCGCCCGGGGTGGCGTCGATGAGCGTGCCCCGCACGGGCTCGTCGGGGACGGTGCGCACCATGCGCACGAGCATCGGGCGGTAGGTGCCGGCCGAGGTCAGGAAGCGCACGACCGGCTCGTCGCCGTCGAGGCCGGCCGACATGTCGGGCAGCGGTGGAGGTGGCGGTGCGCCGGCGTTGCGGAGGTCGATCGTGGGTTCGGGGAAGAGCGGGGTCTCGGCGGCGACCGGGGCGACCGATCGGAACAGCGCCAGGTCGTCCGCGTGCACCAGGTTGCGCAGGGTGCCGGGCGCGCGGAACGCCGCAGCGTCCCAGCCGAGGGTCTGCACCATGGAGGCCGACACGAAGTGGCCGTCGACGCCCGGGCCGACCTGCTGGAACAGCACCACCCCGGCGTCGACGAGCGCGCGGTCGTAGCCCTCGCGGACCACGGCCGTGGCCTCCTCGATGCGCCGCTTGCGGCCGAACATGCGAGGGGATGCTACTGGAGCCCCGGTCCGCCGACGGGGTACCTCTCGGTGCACCCGCACCCACACGGACCGCCGGTCGGACCGCCGGGGAGCGCCGGACGGTTCTGCGCGGGCACGGTCCCGCCGGGTGCTCTCAGCGGGCCGCGCCCCGCCCTCTACGATCTCGCCGTGGCCGAACCCAGCTTCTGCGTCGACGCCGGTTGGGCCTGCGAGCCGGTGTGGGACGCCACCGGCAACCAGACGCTCGCCACCGCCGTCGGCTGGCTCTCCGAGAAGCCGCTGCAGATCGCCGGGATCCTGGCGCTCGCGTACCTGGCCAACAGGGTCATCCGCTCGCTCATCCAGCGCGCCGGGCGCCGGATGGCCGAGAACGCGGATCGGCTGGGCGGCTACGTGCCCGACGGGCTGAGGACCCGCGAGGTCGACGGGCGCTCGGTCGCCCGCGCCGCGACCATGTCGACGATCGCCCGGTCCATGGCCACTGCGGTGGTCACGGTGGTCGCCGCGGCATGGATCCTGGCCGTCCTCGGGGTCAGCCTGGCCGCCAGCGTGGCGTCCGCCGGCGTGGTCGGCGTGGCGCTGGGCTTCGGCGCGCAGAACGTGGTGCGGGACGTGCTTGCCGGCTGGTTCATCCTCGTCGAGGACCGCTACGGCGTCGGCGACGTCATCGACGCGGGGCCGCCGGCCGTCGGCACCGTCGAGCGGGTCACGCTGCGCTCGACGCGACTGCGCGACATCAACGGCACCGTGTGGCACGTCGCCAACGGCGAGATCCTGCGGGTGGGCAACAAGAGCCAGAGCTGGTCGCGAGCGGTGGTCGACGTGGTCGTCGCGCCCGACGCGGATCTGGAGCAGGCCCGGCTGCTCCTCGGCGACGTGGGCGAGGAGCTGCAGGCCGACCCCGGCTGGGCGTCGCTCGTCACCTCGGAGCCGAACGTGCTCGGCGTGCAGCGCATCGATCCGACGGGCGTGACGTTGCGGGTGATCATCGACACGTCGCCCGGCGAGCAGTTCCCGGTGGAGCGGGAGTACCGGCTGCGAGTCCTGCGGGCCTTCGACGCGGCGCACGTGCCGCTGGCCGCACCGTACGCGGCCGGTCCGCCCGGCGCGCGTCCGGGGGCAGGCCCCGGCGCACCGGCGAACCCAGGTGCCGCCGGCGCCGCGCCGTCGGTCGGCAGCGGTGATCCGGGCGGCGACCCGCCCCCGGGCTGAGACCACCCGTCCGGACTGCCCGGCATCCACCCGTCGCGGCCCGGCGGTCGGTACGTTCGCGTCCGGACGGAGCTCTTCCCGCGCGACGCGCGCGGGTCGGGTCAGCTCGCCGACCCCTGCCATCGACCGGTGGGCTGGGGACACACTGACCCGCTCGGGAGGAGCTCATGAAGAAGATGGCGCAACCGGTGGCCGCCCTCGCCCTCGGCTTCCTCGTGCTGGCCATCTGGCGCAGCCCGGCGACGGCCGCGGCCGACATCAGCCACGTCCTCGGCAACGTCGGCACCTTCCTGCAGGAGGTGCTCCAGAAGGTCGCCGAGTTCTTGGGCAGCTTCGGGAAGTCCTGACCGTGGCCGGACCGGCGCCGCGGCGGTGGAACCCCGAGGAGATCGTCAAGGACTACGTGCTGCGCGACGAGGTCGTGAAGCTCAACGTGTCGCGGTCGTTCAAGTCGTGGCTGGTGGACCAGACGGTCTGGATCCTGCTCGCCGTGACCGCGTTCGTCGTGCTGGCCACCGTCGGCTCCGACGCGTCGATCGGACTCGGGTTGCTGGTGCTCCTCGGCGTCGGCGGGTTCCTCACGTGGGACTGGCTGCGCAAGCGCTTCACGCGGTACGTGATCACCGACATGCGGGTGCTGCGGATCACCGGCGTGCTCAACCGGCAGATGGAGTTCATCCCCTGGGGGAAGATCACCGACGTCAGCCGCCGGGAGTCGTTCGTCCAGTGGATCCTGGGCACGGCGACGATCAGCATCGAGTCGGCCAACGAGCGCTCCGCGTTCCGGGCGATGACCGACGTGCAGGACCCTGCGGTCTTCTACCGGGTCCTCGTGCAGATGGTCGACCTCAAGCAGGGCCGCGTGGAGCACCACCACCACGTCCGCTGAGCCCTCACCGGGTTCTGTGATTCTTTTACGGGCGATATCACCCGGAAAAGCATCACGAAACGTGGGTG
>JAEZAI010000151.1 GCA_023427825.1 Actinomycetes bacterium | reverse complement strand
GCCTACGCCATGCCGGCGGGCGCGTCCCCGGCCGGTGGCCAGTGGCCGCAGACCCTCGCCGAGCGCAAGGACTTCACGATCACCCAGGCCTCGGTCACCACCGTGACCTTCGCCAAGGAGTGCGCCGCCCTCCAGTTCGACGTGATCACCGGCGAGAGCCCGGAGACGATCTCGCCGACCGGCCCGTGGCACGGCCCCCTGCTGTTCGTGGGCGACACCAACACGTCGCAGCAGTACTTCCCGCCGGCCGAGGAGTGCGGCGGTCCCACGACCACCAGCACCACCGTGCCGGTGACCGTCCTGCCGGCCACGACCGTGCCGCAGGTGGCCACCAACGTGGTCTCGCCCGACGCCGTGGTGGCCGACACGTCCGCCACGAACGGCAACGAGGGCGCCTCGCTGGCGCTGACCGGCTCGTCCTCGGGCGGCCTGGCCCTCCTGGGCGGCGTGCTGCTGCTCGCCGGTGCGGCCATGTTCGCCTGGAGCCGTCGCTCCCAGGAGGACTGAGCCAGCCGCTCACCCGATACCGCGACGACCTGGGCCGTTCGCCCCGGTTGACTGGAGGCACCGATCACGTCACCGTGGTCGGTGCCTCCCGGTTTTCGGGGGCGGACAACGGAGGACGGCAATGAGCAGCACAACGGAGTGCCGCCACTGCCGGGGACTGTGCGCAGGTGCAGCGTCCCGGTGCCAGGTGTGTGGCAAGTGGATCCGCAGCCAGGACTTCTACGCGACGGGCTCCCGTCGCCGGGCCGACGAGGTGAGCACCTCCACCGGGTGAGCCGTTCCGGCACCTGAGCCATCCAGCACCAGCGTCATCCACAGGGGGCCGGCCGCGGCGACGGTCCGCCGGCGCGTTCGCCCCTGAGCGGGCGCCGCGACCCCGTGGAACCACTGCTGACACCGTCACAGGCGTGCCCTACGGTGGACGGTCCATGGCGGATCAGGCCACCTTCGCAGATCAGGTCGAACCCTTCGTCGACCAGCTCTACGCGGCCGCCATGCGGATGACGCGGAACCCGGCCGATGCCGAGGACCTGCTGCAGGAGACGTTCGTCCGCGCCTACCGCGGCTTCCCGAACTTCACCGACGGCACCAACCTTCGGGCCTGGCTGTACCGCATCCTCACCAACACGTTCATCAACACGTATCGGGCCAAGCAGCGTCGTCCCGAGCAGACCGAGCTGGACGAGGTGGAGGACCTGTACCTCTACCGGCGGCTGGGCGGGCTCGAAGCCGCCACCCTCGGCCGCAGCGCCGAGGACGAGCTGATGGACCTGTTCACCGAGGACGACGTCAAGGAAGCGCTCGACGCGCTGCCCGAGCAGTTCCGCATGGCCGTGCTCCTCGCGGACGTGGAGGGCTTCTCCTACAAGGAGATCGCCGACATCATGGACATCCCGATCGGTACGGTGATGAGCCGACTGCACCGGGGAAGAAAGGCGCTCCAGCGGTCGTTGCACCAGTTCGCAGTGGAGCGAGGGCTCGCTGACCGGGACCCGGTCGTCGTCGAGCCGTAGCATCAACGCACAGCCACTCTCGCCTCACGCCGAACGAACCTTCGTACCCATGTCCCCGTCCACTCCGGCGCCCAGCTCCTCCGGGGAGCCCGACCTCCCGGTCGATCACGCATCGCACGCGCACGACGGGCGGGGGGCCGACTGCGACGAGGCGGTCGCGGAGCTCTACGCCTTCCTGGACGGCGAGCTCGACGACGCGGTCCTCATCCAGGTCGAGACGCACCTCCGGCGATGTTCGCCGTGCCTGGAGGCGTTCGACTTCGAGGCGGACCTGCGCCGGGTGATCGCGGCGAAGTGCTCCGAGCAGGTCCCGCCCGACATCAAGGCCCGCTTCTGCGGGATGCTGCGGGACCTCGGCAGCGGCTCGTTCTCGGAGGACGGCGGCGACGGCGCAGACCCGGGTGTGACCGCGCCGGCCGACGGCTCCTAGAGTGGTCGCCATGCAGGTTGCATCGATCCTGGCGAGCTCGCCCGTGTGGCACTACTGGCTGGCGGTGCCGATCGCGCTCGGCGCCATCGTCGTCGTGATCGCGACCGTGCTCGGCTACTTCCTCAAGGTCACCTCCACCCGCTACCCGAGCGACGAGGGCTGACCGCCCCGGCGGCCCGTCCTCGCGCCGGTCACGTCGAGCAGGGGAGCGCCGGACCGTGGGAACGTCGATCGACTGGGCGCTCGCCGAGCGGGTGGCCGCCCGCATCGCCGGTGAGGAGCCCTTCGCCGCCTCGTACCACGCCGACGGCATGGCCGCGGAGTTCGAGGAGCTGACCGCGATCGCCCAGCCCCGCGTGGAGGCCGAGACCGGCTTCACCTCGCAGGCCGGCGCCGCCCGGGCCCGGGTCGTGGACCGGCTCGACTGGGTCAGGGCCAACCTCGCCAGCTACCAGCGGATGCTGCGACCGGTCCTGTCGCGGCTCGAGGAGCTCGACGGTCCGGCGGCGGCGGTGTCCGGAAAGGTCGCCGGCGCCGAGCTGGGTGCACTGCTCGGCTGGATGTCCACCCGGGTCCTCGGCCAGTACGACCTGCTGGTGCTCGAGGAGGAGAACCCCGAGGACCAGGACCTCGTGTACTACGTGGGGCCCAACATCCTGGCCCTCGAGAAGCGCCAGTCGTTCCCGCCCCGGGAGTTCCGCCTGTGGGTGGCGCTGCACGAGGTGACCCACCGCACGCAGTTCACCGGCGTCACGTGGCTGCGCCCGTACTTCCTGGGCCTGGTCGAGCACCTCGTCGACGAGACCGACACCGACCCCAGCAGGCTGTTCACCGCGGTGGGACGCATCGCCGAGGGCGTCCGCACCCGCACCAACCCCCTCGACGACGGTGGCATCGCCGCGCTGTTCGCCACGCCGGACCAGCGGGCGACCATGGACAAGGTCGGCGGGCTCATGAGCCTGCTCGAGGGCCACGGCGATGTCGTCATGGACCGTGCCGCGCTCGACCTCGTTCCCTCCGCACCCCGGTTCGCCCGTGTGCTCCGCGCCCGGCGCCAGGAGATGAACCTGGCCGCCAAGCTGCTGCAGCGGCTGATCGGCCTGGAGGCCAAGCTCGCGCAGTACCAGCAGGGCGAGGCCTTCATCGCTGCGGTCGAGGCCGTGGGCGGCCCGGACCTGCTCAACAGGGCGTTCGAGCGTCCCGAGATGCTGCCGTCGATGGGTGAGATCCGGGAACCGTCCACCTGGATCCGTCGCGTGGCCACCGAGGCCGCCGCGGCCTGACGGCCCCGGGGCGGTCGTGTCCACCCAGGATCCATCGGGCGCCGCGGAGCCCGGTCCCTTGGACAGGGCCGAGTGGCGGGACGACCCGCTGGTGGCCGACCTCGTCCCGCGCTGCACGTTCCCCGCTCCGGGCACCCGGGTCACCTGTGCGGTGTCGGGCGGTGCTGACTCCTCGGCCCTCCTCGTGCTCGCCGTGGCGGCCGGCTGCAGCGTCACCGCGGTGCACGTCGACCACGGGCTGCGAACCGGCTCCAACGCCGCGGCCGCCGTGGTCGCCGCGCTGGCCGGG
>JAEZAI010000145.1 GCA_023427825.1 Actinomycetes bacterium | reverse complement strand
GGCCCAGCACGACCCAGTACGGCTCGTCGGCGTCGGTCACCTTCGCCTCGTAGGTGGTGCGGGCCTCGCGGCTGGTCATGGTCTCGGGCGGCGTGGGACCCGGACCGGGGGCGACCACCAGCGTGTCCGTGCCGGCGGTGCCGCCCGCCGCGGAGGCGAGGGTGAGCACGTCGACGTCGATCCCGGTCTCCCTGCCGTCGGCCGTCTCGAGCAGCGTGCGCCCGGCCAGGACGTCCACGCCGCCCTCGGGGGCGCTGCCGCGGGGCGGGTCGCACGCCTGGAGGTGGAGCGGTGCGCGCGACAGGGCGTCGCCCACGGTGCCGGTGACGGAGAGGCCGACCGGCTGGTCGCCGATGGACACGAGGTCGGTCCGGCACTCCGAGGCCAGCGACAGGGACTCGTCGGGCTGGGCCTGGGTGGGCAGGCCGAGCTCGGCGATGCCGACGGGGACCACGGTCGGCGTGCCGCTGAACCAGTCGAGCGAGGTCACCTCCTGGACCTGGTCGATGCGGAACCGGAAGGTGGTCCCGGTGATCGGGCCGGTCGGCACCTCCACCGTGGTCGTGGTGCCGCGCTCGCCGTAGCGGGAGACCGTGCCGTCGGCGTCGGCATGGGACTCGATCCCGGCGGCGGCCAGGTCGAGCGTGGGGCCGTCGACGCCGTCGACCTGCAGCGTCACCTTCGTGGGGACCGAGTGCCGGCCGTCGGTCACGATCGTCATCGGCAGCCCGTCGATCGACACCGGCTGCGGGTAGGTGATCTCGATCCAGTCGCCGACGGCGCCGTTCACGGGCGTCTGCCAGGCGGTGGCGCCGTCGCCGTCGACCGCGACCGACGCCCGTGAACGCAGGTCGCCGGCGAGCGTCGCCCCGGCGGTGGCGGTCAGCCCGCCCTCCGAGGCGGCCCGGGCGCCGATCAGCTGGTCCACCGTCGCGTCGGGGACGCGGCCCGAGATCCGCGCGGTGCCGAAGGGCACGAACCGGCGTGGGGCCGGACCCTCCACCCAGCGCAGCATCCGCCGCTCCTCGTCGTCGGTCACCACCTCGGCGGGGTTGGCGGCGCGGCGCTGGAACACGTACGACAGCGGGCGGTCGAGCGAGCTGCGGCCGAGCGTGTCGAGCAGGTCCGTGGGCGGCCGCACGATCTCCTGGGTCGGCGCCACTCCTGGCACCGTGACCTCGGCGATGCCGACGTCGGAGATGCCGGTCCAGCGGGCCAGCTCGCCCAGGTTCGTCCGGGTGATCGTGACCCGCAGGGTGCGGAAGGTCCGCTCGGGGAACGTGATCTCCTGCCCGGGCGGCGTGCGGGACGCGTCGGTCAGGTCGACGGCCACCGGATCGGACGGCAGCGGCGCGCCGGCGTCGGGGTCGTCGATCGCCCGCTCGTCCTCGTCGAAGGTGAGCTCGATGCCGGTGATCCAGCGGTTCGCGGCCTTCTGGACCTGGAGCAGCGTGAGGCGGTCGGTCGTCACCGGCTCGTCGAACGTGAGCTGCAGGAACTCCCCGTCCACGCCCTCGAACGCCCCGACCTGCCAGGCGGTGGCGGGGTCGCCGTCGATCGCCCGTGCCGCACGCCCGCTGGCCGTGTAGCTCACCGGGTTGCCGTACGAGCTGGCGCGTGCGGTCGCCCCGCCCACCTGCTCGCTGACCGTGAAGGCGTCGTCGTCCGCGTCGGGGAACTGGTCGAGGCGGTTGTCGGCCGGGTCCTTCACGAGCGGGGTCTCGCCCGCCATCTCGGTGTAGCCGTCGTTCTCCCGGACCGAACCCCAGCGTCGGGCCTGGCGACGGTTGGTGTCGGTCACCACCAGCGAGGAGTCAGGCTCGGCGGCGATGGCGTCCATGCCGTCGGCGTCGTCCGCGAACGTCGCCGAGTAGAAGAGCGGACGGTCCGCCTGGAGCCCGCCCGACGCCGCGAGCCCGACGATCCCGGCCGCGTTGCCGGCCATCAGCACCGGCGACGAGGCCTGCTCGGTCCGCAGCATGGGCCGCGGGTCCTCCACGGGGAAGACCGAGACCGGCGAGGGCTCGGCGTCGGAGGCCGGCGTGCCGTACTCGATGGCGTCGTCGAGGGGCAGGCGGGGATCGGCGTCGTTGGGTGCGGCATCGCCGAAGGTGGTGGGCGCCCCCAGGCCCGGGGCGCCGCCCAGCACCGCCTGCAGCCAGCGCGGGCGAGGTGTGCGGAACCGCTCGTACTGCAGGTCCGCCCGGTGCACGATCTGGGCCACGCCGAGCAGCCGGGCGATCGGGGCGATCGTGGCCGGGTCGACCGTGCCCTCCTGGAGCGGCAGGTCCCAGTCGTTCAGCATGTTCGCCGACGCCGGCGTGCCGTAGGGGATGAGCTCCCTGGCGACGTAGTCGCGGTCCATCAGACCGGGCGTGATCGGGTCGACCGTGTTGCCCCAGCGGTACGTCGCGAAGTCCACGCCGGGGATCTCCGCGACCCGGTACCGGCTGTCGCCCCGGTCCAGGTACGCGGCGGCGTCGGTCCAGTAGGCCGGGACGTCGCTCGGACGGTCGAGGTTCTCGTCGACCATCTGGCCCCGGAACAGGGCGAGCTGGTTCAGGCAGATCAGCACGAGCAGCGCGCCGGCCACGGGCACCCGCCACCCGGGCCGCCAGCGCCCTACGGCGGCCGCCCCCGCGCCCAGGAGCACGGCCAGCCCGAGTGCGATCAGCGGCACCGCCCGGGGGGTGGAGCGGAAGGCCAGACCGGAGTCGGTGGTCGTCCACTGCTTGAACGCCCCGCCCGCGGGCGAGGATGCGGTCCAGGGGTGGGCGCCCACGCCGATGACCAGTCCGGCCACGACCAGCAGGGCGAAGTAGCCGCGGTGTCGGAACCGGGTGAGCAGCCCTCCGCAGAACGCCAGGATCGGCAGCAGGTAGCTCAACGCCAGTGCCGGCACGGCCTGGACCATCGTGATCGCCGGGCGGATCCACGGTCCGAGGGCGTCCCGGCCGTAGAAGTACCAGTAGCCCAGGCCGCGCAGCAGCTCTGGCGCGACGGCGGCGTTGGCCACCACGTAGTACGTCTCGGTGTAGCGCAGGATCGGGATGCCGAACGCGCCCTGGACGGCCAGTCCCGCGATCCACCAGAAGCTCGTGATCAGCGTGAGCACGCTGATGCGCAGGCCGGCGGCGAGCGTGCGCCGCAGCGAGGCCTCCTTCGCCACGAACGTGGCGTGCGCCATCCACAGCACCGGCGCCACCATCACGAGCAGCAGCGACGTGGCGTTGACGCCACCGACGGTCAACGTGACCAGCGCGAACGCGGCCGGGGCCCGCCATCCCCCGGTGCGGATGGAGCGGGCGGCCAGGCCGACCAGCCACGGCAACCCGGCGAACGGCAGCAGGATCACCGAGATCCGGGCGCCGTAGTCGAGCAGGTACGGGCTGAGCGCATAGGCGAACGACGCCACCGTGACGCCGGCGGACCGCCAGCGCAGCTCCTTGAGCAGGAACCGCACGCCCAGGCCCGCCGCGCAGATGATCGAGCCGAGCCAGAGCCGCTGGGCCACCCAGTCGGGCACCCCGAGCGTCTGCATGAGCCAGTAGTACGGGCCCATCGGCCAGAGGTAGCCGATGTTCTGGTGCGTGATCGTGCCGAGCCCGATGTTCGGGTCCCACATGGACACCGCACGGGACAGCAGCCGGCCCGGATCGAGGTACAGGTACGTCTTGGTGTCGGCGCCGATGCGCCCCGGCTTGGTCAGCAGCAGCGGCACGTAGGCCACGGCGACGAGCAGGAGCCCGCCGATCGGGACGTGGCGGAGGCGGTCCACGAACGATCGGGTCGACCCCGGCTCGTCGGGCGGCGAGGCCGGGATCGGGGTCGTCGAGGGCGCGGACATGGACGGCGGGGAACGCTAGTTGCCCGGGACCCCCAGGTCGCGGCGCTCCGATCCGGGGTGCGGGTCAGCCCGGGCGTCGGTGACGGCCCCAGCGCATCACCGGCCGTTCCAGCAGGTACCAGCTCGCCGCGGCGGCCGCGAAGGACGCCGCCGTGGTGAACACGAGCATGCCCACGGCGTTGGCCTGCAGCGGCGGCTGGTCGGTCAGCCGCAGGTAGACGTCCTGGAACGCCTCGTGCCACAGGTAGATGCCGTAGGAGATCAGGCCCACCCACACGATCGGCCGGTTGGCCAGCACGGCCCGTGCGGGACCCCGCTCGGTGCTCGCGAACACCGCCGGCAGGATCACGAACAGGGCCACGAAGGCGTACAGCGCCCGGAGCACCACGGACTGGCGCGGCGTGTAGATCGGCCCCAGCGGCATGTCGAGCTGGGTGCACAGGAACCAGTAGAGGACCGCGGCGACGGCCCACGACCCCAACGTCAGGACGGCGGCCCTGGCCCCGGTGGGCAGCGTGATCTTGCGGTGCTGGAACCAGGCGGCCGCCACGGCGATCCCCATGCCGAGCGCGAACTCGTCCATGCGGAACGGGAGCCAGGTGTTGAGCATGCCCACCTGCTCGCCGTTCAGGTTCGAGGCGACGGCCCCGACCTTCAACAGCATGGCGCCGCCCCACAGGGCGGCCACGCCCAGCACCTCGAGGCGCAGCTGGCGTTCGGGGGACCGCTTGCGCCGGGCCAGCAGCCAGGCCCAGCACGGCAGGAAGACGTAGAAGCTGACCTCGGTGGCGAGCGTCCAGGCCTGCTGCACCGGCCCGCCGACGACCTGGTTGATGTCGTAGATCTGGAGCAGCAGGTAGTGCGACACGATGCTGTGCGGCTCGTCGAAGCCCGGGGCCTGCAGGACGAAGCCGATGACCGTGAGCGCCAGCCAGTAGGCAGGGACGATGCGCAGGATGCGCCGCCGGGCGTAGTCCCGGGTGTCACGCCGCTCCCGCCCGGCGAGGCGATCGGCGACGAACGGCCGGTAGAGCAGGTAACCCGACAGCACGAAGAAGATCGACACGCCGACCTCGGCCCGGGCCAGGTACTGGCCGATGCCCTGGTGGCGACCGGTCCAGCCGCTCAGCAGCGCCACGTGGTTCACGAGCACGCCGAGCGCGGCCACGGCCCTGGCGCCGTCGAGGGCGCTCAGGTGCGGGACGAGCGAGCCACCGCCGGCGATCGGGGACGTGTGGCCGGTGCCGGAGACCGTGGTGGCGCTCACCGTCGCGTCTGCCGACGGGCGCATGCCGGCTCACCAGGTCGGTCCATGCGGGGGAGCATAGGAGGGCGTTAGGGTCCCTGGGTCCGACCACGGCGGAGGATCCGGGTGTCCACGCAGTCCAACCGCATCCCTGACGCCGCGCCCGGGGCGGGACGCTCCGACGACGGCGACGGCGACGGCGACGGAGACGGCGACGAGGGCCGCCGCGACGGCCACCGCGACGACAGCCTCTGCGACGACGGCAGGCTCGACGACCCCCTCGACGAGGGTGCGGCCACGACGCCGGCAGGTCGGGCGGCGCCTGGCGGAGCCGGCGCGAGCTGGGCGCAACGGCGCTTCGCGCCGGCGCTGGCCGCGATCGTCGCCGTCGGCTTCGCCATCCGGCTGGCCGTCATCCTGATCCGCCAGTCGACGGCCCCGCTGACCGGCGGCGACGCGTTCTGGTACCACTTCCAGGCCAAGCTCGTGGCCGACGGCCAGGGGTTCCTCCACC
>JAEZAI010000042.1 GCA_023427825.1 Actinomycetes bacterium | reverse complement strand
CGACGGCATCGACAGCGAGGGGATCCACGAGCTCGCTCGGGCCCTGGCGACCACCGAGCACGAGATCATCGGCGTCGCCCCGTCGACCGACTGGAGCGGCGCGGGAGCGGCCCTCGGCAACCTGCGTCCCGACGCCGCGCTCGCCCTGTCCCGCGCCGAGATCCCGGGCGCCCCCGACGTGGAGGCCTGGGCGCTCGACGGGCCGCCGGCGCTCTGCCTGGTCGCCGGTCGGCTCGGCGCGTTCGGCGACCCACCCGACCTGGTCGTGTCCGGGGTGAACGCCGGTGCCAACACCGGGCGGGCGGTGCTGCACTCGGGCACGGTGGGCGCGGCGCTGGCCGGGCAGAACTTCGGCATCTCCGGACTCGCGGTCAGCGTGGACGCCGGATCGCCGGGTCTGGGCGACGACGGCGCATGGCGCTGGGACACCGCGGCCCAGGTGGCGATCGAGACGCTCCCGCTGGTGATCGAGGCGCCGGTCGGCAGCGTTCTCAACCTCAACGTCCCCGCCCGCGACCGCGACCAGGTCCTGGGCGTCCGTTGGACCCACCTGGCGCCGTTCGGCGCGGTGCGGGCGACGATCACCGCGAACGAGGGCGAGTCGCTGCAGTGGGAGCTGACGCCGACCGGCTACGAGCCACCCGAGGACACCGACCAGGGCGCCCTCGACCGCGGGTGGGCGTCGCTCACGGCGCTGGTCGGCATCGCGGAGTCGTGGCCCGCACTCCCCGAGGGACCCATCGGCGAGGTGGAGACCGCCGAGGTGGAGGTCCACCTGGTCCCGGGCGCCGAGCTGCACGAGGTGCATCGCGTGCCCGGCGGGTCGCTCACGAGCACGCTGGTGCGGCCGAACCTGGGCGACGCCTTCTTCTGACCGGACCGTCGGCTCAGACGGGCGCCGGCTCGTCGGAGGTGGGGTCGGGATCGGTGCTGGAGCCGGTCGCGGTCGGATCGGTCGCGGTCGGATCGGATGCGTCGTCGGCCAGGTCGGACCCGAGCCGCTCCTCGACCGCCTCGACCACCTCGTCGGGCGTGGCCTCCGCACCGGGCCCGGTGAGGTAGGCGTCGAACACGGCCTGCAGGAAGCGCGCCGCGGCGTCGACCACGGCGTTCGCCCGCACCGACGTGAACGTCTCGAACGCGTGCTGCGCGCCCTTCAGCTCCAGGTAGTACACCGGCTGGGCCGACACGGCCCGGAGCTCCTCGACGAACGTGCGGGCGTCCTCGATCGGGGCGAGCACGTCCTTGTCGCCGTGGATCACGAAGAACGGCGGGGCAGCGGCGTGGACCTGGTCGATCGGCGACGCCGCGGTCCACAGCTCGGGGTCCTCGTCGGGGTCGCACTTCATCACGAACGGCGCCAGGAACTGCTCGAGGGTGTCGGCCGGCCAGATGCCGTTGCGGTTGGTGAAGTCGTAGACCCCGTAGAACGGCACGGCCGCGACGACCGAGGTGTCGGCCCGTTCGAACCCGGGCTGGAAGCGCTCCTGGTTGGCGGTGAGCGCGGCGAGGGCGGTGAGGTGCCCGCCGGCGGAACCGCCGGTGATCGCGATGAAGCCGGGGTCGACCCCGAGCTCGTCCGCGTGCTCGCGCACCCAGGCGATCGCCCGCTTCACGTCGACCAGGTGGTCAGGAAACGTGGCCGCCGGGCTCAGCCGGTAGTCGATGTTGCAGCACACCCAGCCGCGGCTGGCCATCTGCCGCATGAGCAGCTGACCCTGCCGGTCCTTGAAGCCCAGGACCCAGCCGCCGCCGTGGACCTGCACCAGCGCGGGCCGAGGCTCGCCCGGGACGTCGGGCACGTCGGGACGGACGATGTCCATGCGCAGGGCCTTGCCGCCGGCGCGAGCGAACTGGACGCGGCGCTCCCAACGGATGGGCAGCGGGTCGGACGGATCGACCTCGGCCAGGTCTCGGAGCGCGTCACGGACCTCCTGGCGGGCCGCGTAGCTCTGGCGGATCGTGGCGGCCATGCCGGCCCACGAACCGAGCGTCAGCACCATGCCCACGCGACCCGGGGTGGTGCGGAGCGCGCCCTTTCGGAGGAAGAGACCGGCGCTCAGCACCTGCAGCAGCAGGACGTACGGCGCCAGCTCGATCGTGAGCCAGCTGGCGAAGAAGCTCCAGCCGAACAGCAGCTTGCTGCGCCGGTTCGGGCGGAAGGCGTTGAGCGTGAACACGGCGTTGTTGATCGAGACGCCGAGGTAGGCCCATCCGGCAGCGGGGGCGGTGTCCATCCCCCCAGTCTGCCGCGGGTTGCGGTTCCGCTCCTCCGGGCGACCGACGGGGTGCCGCCCCAGGGTCTGGCCCGCCGAGCGCTCGGTACGACATCGCACGCACGGCGCCCTCGCCGCCGCGGATCCCCGGGCGTAGCGTTCGGGCCATGAGCACCACGGCTGATGCGGTCCCGTCGGTTCCCGGCACTCGCGACGGTGGCGACCGACGGTCCGGTCCCGCCCTCCCCGCGAGCATCAACGACCTGCTGCGGAAGCGGCTGACCTCGCTCGTGCCGTCGTCGGGCGACGCGCCCACGGTCACGTCGAGCGCACCGTTCACGGGGCAGCCGATCGCGGAGCTCCCGCAGTGCACGCCGGGCGACGTGCTGGCGGCGGCCGAGCGAGCCCGAGCCGCGCAGGCGGCCTGGGCCACCGTGCCGATCGAGGACCGTGCCGCGATCTTCCTGCGCTTCCACGACCTGGTGCTCGACCACCGCGACACGTTCATGGACCTGATCCAGGCCGAGAACGGCAAGGCCCGCCGCGACGCGTTCCTGGAGGTCGGCGACATCGCGAACACCAGCCGCTACTACGCCCGCACTGCGGCACGCGCGCTGGCGCCCACTCGGCGCACCGGCTTGATCCCCGGCCTGACCGACGTGCACGAGCTGCACCATCCCCGAGGGATCGTCACGATCATCTCGCCGTGGAACTACCCGCTCAGCCTGGGCGCGGGCGACACGATCCCCGCGCTGATGGCGGGCAAGGCGGTGGTGCAGAAGGCCGACAACCAGACGGCGCTCACCGCGCTCTTCGCGCTGGACCTGGCACGCCGGGCGGGGCTGCCCGAGGACGTCTGGCAGATCGTGCTCGGGCGCGGCTCGGCGATCGGCACCCCGCTCCTGGACATCGCCGACTACGTCATGTTCACCGGCTCGACGGCGTCGGGGCGCACGATCGCCCGAGAGGCGGGCGAGCGGCTCATCGACTGCTCGCTCGAGCTCGGCGGCAAGAACGCGATGGTCGTCCTGGACGACGCGGACCTGGGCCGCACCGTCGAGGGCGCGGTGCGCGCGTGCTTCTCCTCCAGCGGCCAGCTGTGCATCTCGATCGAGCGCATGTACGTGGCCGACGGGATCTACGACCGGTTCGTGCCGGCGTTCGTCGCGGCCGTCGAGGCGCTCGCCACCGGAGCGGCGTACGACTTCTCCACGCAGATGGGGACCCTCACGTCCACCGAGCAGCTCGAGGTGACGTCGTCGCACGTCGACGACGCGGTCGCCAAGGGCGCCACCGTCCTGGCCGGTGGCAGGCCCCGACCCGACCTCGGTCCGTACTTCTTCGAGCCGACCGTGCTGACCGACGTGACGCCCGGGATGACCTGCTTCGCCGAGGAGACGTTCGGGCCGGTCGTGTCGATCTACCGGTTCGCCACCGACGACGAGGCCGTCCACCTGGCCAACGACACGCGGTACGGGCTGAACGCCAGCGTATGGAGCCGCTCGCCTCGGCGAGGTCGCGACGTCGCGTCGCGACTGCGCTCCGGGACGGTCAACGTGAACGAGGCCTACGCCGCGGCGTGGGGCAGCATCGACGCGCCGATGGGCGGCATGGGCGACTCCGGCCTGGGCCGGCGCCACGGCGCGGTGGGCATCACCAAGTTCACCGAGTCCCAGACGATCGCCCGCCAGCGGCTCATGAACCTGGCGCCGCCGCTCCGCCAGCTCGGCGACGACGGCTTCGCGGCCGTGATGACCACCGCGCTCAAGCTCATGAAGCGCGCCGGCTGGCGCTGAGCGCCCGGTCGCCGCGGACCCGAACTTGGGGGATTTCGACAGGTGATCCGTCGGAATCCCCCAAGTTGGACCGAGCGCTCGGAACTTGCGGGAATTCGACAGATGGTCCGTCGGAATCCCCCAAGTTCGAGGGCCCACTGAGCCCAGCACCTACTGTCGCCGGCCATGACGACCGTGGTGATCACCGGCGTGGCGAGCGGCATGGGCGCCGCGCTGCGCGACCGACTCGAGGGGCAGGGCACGACCGTGATCGGCGTCGACCTGCCCGGCACCGGCGCGACCGTCGAGTCCGACCTGGCGACGGTCGACGGGCGCAGCGCCATGGCGGCGGCCGTGGCCGAGCGGTCCGGCGGTGCGATCGACGGGCTGGTGGCCGGCGCGGGCATGCAGTCGATGGACGGCCAGCTGGCGGGGCGCACGGTCCGGACCAACTTCTTCGGCGCCGTGGCCACGCTCGAACTCCTCCGCCCGCTGCTGGCGAACGGCACCGACGCGTCGGCCGTGGCGATCTCGTCGAACTCGACCACCACCCAGCCCGGCTACCCGGCACATCTGGCCGACGTCCTGCTGGCGGGTGACGAGGAGGCGGCCGTCGCCGCGGGCGGCGACGACGCGATCAGCGCCTACCCCATCTCCAAGCTGGCGCTCGGACGATGGGTCCGCCGCCACGCGACGACCGACGACTGGATCGGCAGCGGGATCCGGCTCAACGCGATCGCGCCGGGCTTCGTCGACACCGCGATGACCGCCGGCACCTGGGACTTCGTGTCGTCGCTCGGCGACACGTACCCCATCCCGATCGGGCGACCAGGACGCGCCGAGGAGATGGCGGCGCTCCTGGCCTTCCTGCTGTCGCCGGATGCCGGGTTCTTCGTGGGCTCGTTCATCACCGCGGACGGGGGGACCGAGGCGCGGGTCCGCGCCGACGACTGGCCGGGCGCCCGCTGACGGTCCCCTGAACGCCCCGAAGGAAGGACGCCGCTCGGACGCGGGCAGACTGTCGCCCATGACGACCGTGATCCGGGGCGGACTGGTGGTGGACGGGACCGGAGCCGAGGGGCGCGTCGCCGAGGTGGTCATCGACGACGGGACCGTCACGGCGATCGGCGCGGATCTGGAGGCGCCGGCAGGCGCCGAGGTGATCGACGCCGCGGGCTGCTGGGTCACGCCCGGCTTCATCGACCTCCACACGCACTACGACGCGGAGCTGGAGTTCGACCCAGCGCTGGAGGAGTCGGTCCGCCACGGCGTCACGACCGTGCTGATCGGTTCGTGCGGTCTCAGCTTCGCCGTCGGCGAACCCGAGGACCTGGCCGACATGTTCTGCCGCGTCGAGGGCGTGCCGCGTGCCGACGTGCTCCCCATGCTGGAGAAGCTGAAGGACTGGACCACCCCGGCCGAGTACCTCGATCGCCTGGACGACCTGCCGCTCGGTCCGAACGTCTGCTCCTTCCTCGGCCACTCCGCCGTGAGGGCGTCGGTCATGGGGCTCGGCCGGTCGCTCGACGACGGCGTGCGACCGACGGCCGGCGAGCTCGGGCGCATGGTCGTCATGCTCGACGAGGCGCTCGACGCCGGCTACCTGGGCCTGTCGATCAACACGCTGCCCTGGGACAAGATGGACGGCGACCGGTACCGCAGCCGCCCGACCCCGTCGGTGTTCGCCAGCTGGAAGGAGTACCGGCGGCTCGCCGCTGTGCTCCGCGAGCGCGACGCCGTGTTCGAGGGCGTGCCCGACATCTCGGGTCGATGGAACCTCGTCCTGTTCGCCGGCATCGCCAGCGGCGTCGGTCGCAAGCCGCTGCGCACCACGATCATCTCGCTGATGGACGTCAAGGC
>JAEZAI010000035.1 GCA_023427825.1 Actinomycetes bacterium | reverse complement strand
TAGATGAACAGCTCCGAGGCCGTGAGCTGCGGGTCGGAGGTGGTGGCGGCGAGGCCGCCGGCGATCACGGCGCCGACGACGGCCGTGAGCGCCAGGATCACCCTGTTGGCCCGGAGCGAGCTGAGCTTGATCCACTCGCTGCGGAGGGCGTCGGGGACGGCGCGGACGTCGTCGGAGGAGTTGCGGATCGCCGTGCGGTCGCCGGCGAGCCAGTTGGTGGTCGTGCCGATGGTGGTCATGGTTCGAGTCCTTCGGTGGTGTGCGATCGGATGGTCGTGACGGATGGTTCAGGCGGAGGCGAACTCGGCCGAGGAGCCGGTCATGTCGAGCTGCGTGTCCTCGAGCGAGACGGCGGACTCGCTGAGCTCGTCCAGGCGGATGCCGTGCTCGAAGGCGATCCGGGAGACCGTCGCCTTGGCGAGTCCTCGGATGGTCAGCCGGTTGCCGTCCGCCGTCACGCACACGTCGGGACCGGCCAGCGCCCGGGCAAGCTGGGCGGCCTGCGGCGTCTCGGCGACGACGCTCGCGGTCCTGCGGGCAGTGATCGCCTCGACCGTCTCGGCCGCGATCAGCCGACCGCCGCCCACGACGACGAGGTCGTCGGCGAACATGGCGAGCTCGCTGATCAGGTGGCTGGACACGAAGACCGAACCGCCGCGACGGGCGAAGGCGGTCAGGTGGTTGCGGAGCCAGCGGATGCCATCGGGGTCGAGCCCGTTGGACGGCTCGTCGAGGAGCAGGACCTGCGGATCGCCGAGCAGCGCCCCGGCCAGCGCGAGGCGCTGGCGCATCCCGAGCGAGAAGCCGCCGGTGCGCTGCCCGGCCGCCGACTCCAGGCCGACCTCTGCGAGGACCTCGTCGACGCGTGCGGCGGGGATGTCGCTGAGGGCAGCCATGGCCCGGAGGTGGTTGCGGGCGGTGTGGCCCGGGTGCATGCAACGAGGGTCGAGCACGGTCCCGACGAGCCGGGCCGGGTGCCGGAGGTCGGTGTAGCGGACACCGCCGTAGCGGACCTCGCCCCGGTCGGGCGTCGTGAGCCCGACCATCATGCGCATGGTCGTGGACTTGCCGGCTCCGTTCGGGCCGACGAAGCCGGTGACCCGGCCGTCCGTGACGGTGAACGACAGGTCGTCGACCGCGGTGCGGGACCCGTAGCGCTTGGTGAGTTCGGTGACGGTGATCATGACGGTGCTCCTGGTGTGGTGTTCGGGTTCTGGTCCTGGACGGTGACGCCGGTTCCCGGCGTGATGTCGATCGCGCCGGTGAGAGAGACGAGGTCGAGGCCGAGGTCGCGCAGCTTCTGGAGGAGGCCGTGCAGTGCGGCCTGGTCGACGACCGGGCCGCTGATCACGGTCGTGCCGTCGCCGACGTCGGTGAGTGCCATGCCGTCGAACCAGTTCGCCCATCGCTGGCCGAGCTGACCCCTGACGCGGATCTCGTACCGGCTGGTCTGCGCGTGAACAGCAGCTGGCCGCCCGTTCGATGTGCCGGTGGTGCGCTCGTCGTCGTTCACGGGAGGAACGTACGAACGGACCTGGTGAGCCCACGTCACCAGATGTGGTGATCGTGGTGGTGATCTGCTCGGGCGGTGCGCCCGGTCTCAGAGACCGAGCTCGTCGGCGCGGGTGACGGCCTCTCGACGGTTGGTGGCGCCGAGCTTCGTGTAGATGTGCTTCGTGTGGGTGCGCAGCGTGTTGACCGACACGTGGAGCTCGCGAGCGATGTCCGGCCCGGTCAGGTCGCTCCGGAGCAGCCGCAGCACATCGAGCTCCCGGTCGCTCAGCGGGTCGATCAGACCCGGTGCGGACGACCCAGGTGCCGGGGGTGGCGCCTGCCGCACGCGGTCGGTCGCCGAGAGCACCCGCTGGGCGTAGGAGCTCGCCGTCGCCTCCGACGCGGCCGATCGCAGCAGGTCCGTCACCGCAGGACCGGCGTGCAGGAACAGGCGGACGTGGCCCTCGGGTTCCGCACGCCGGAGCGCCTCGTCCAACGCCGAGCGCGCCGCGTCCGCGTCGTTCGCCGACCGCTGCGCGTCGGCGAGCAGGATGAGGATCTCGATCGTGCTGCCGATCCGGCCGCCCGCTTCCGCCTCTATGAGCAGCCGGTGGAGCAGTGCGGTGGCCTGCTCCAGCGATCCCCCACCTCGACCCGCGGCGTGGCAGGCGAGCAGCACGCGGGCGAACGTGATGTGCTCGAACTCGCCGACGTAGGTGAGATTGTCGCCCGCGCCGAGTCCGCGCTCCGCCGCCCAGCCGAGCGCACCGTCGAGGTCGCCGCGCGCCAGGAGCACCCGCGCGCGGAGTGCCGCGACGGGACGGACCGGCGGTGAGAAGTCGGTGGCGTACCTCGGCAGCGCCTGCTCGATCTGGGCCAGCGCGCGGTGGAGGTCCCCACGGGCCCGGCGCAGACGGGCCGCGGTGACCCGCCATCGGTACGCATGTTGGGGAAGGCCCATGGCCTCTCCCAGCTCGGCGCTGATCTCGAGGTGGCGCTCCGCGGCGTCGAGCTCGTTGCGTTCGATCAGCACCTCGCTCAGCCCGACGTGCATGTCCGCGGCGCCGCGAAGACCCGGGTGCTCGTCGGTGAGGCGGAGTGCGTGCTCGAAGGTGCGTTGCGCCTCCCGGAGGTGGCCGCGGGCGAGCTGGATGTCCGCCAGGGCGAGGGAGATGCCCATGAGATCGGCGAGGTAGCCGCCGTCCTCGAACCAGCCGACGGCACCGGTGTAGCGGTCCTGCGCCTGCACCAACTCGCCGCGGGCCCAGTGCGCGAGCCCGATGAGCGCGGACGCCGCGCCCCGTTGGAGCGGGTCGTCGTCAGTGGCGAGCTCGACCGCGTCGGTCGCGTGTGCGATGGCCCCGTCGGTGTCGCCGGCGAGGAGAGCCAGCCCGGCACGGTGGATGGCGAGCATGGCCGGGAGGCGGGCAGTCGCATCCTGGTCCACGACGATCCGGTCGTCGTCGTCCAGCCGCGCCGCCGCGAGGTCGAGCAGCGCACCGACGCCGGTCGGGTCCCCGGTCGCCATCCGTGCGCCAGCCAGGGTGTCGGCGAGCACGGGGCGGTCCGCGAACAGCTCGGTGGGCAGCGCCTCGAGCCATTCGCGGAGCTGACCCTCCTGGCGAGCCCGCTGCATCTCCGTCGCCACGGCCTCGATCAGCTCGGCTGCCCGGGTCGGATCGTCGCCGGCCAACGACTGGGCGATGGCCTCGTGCGGCTCGCCGTTGGCGGCGAACCACGCGCTCGCGCGCCGGTGCAGCTCCTGCGCACGGCCGGGTCGGTCGTCGAGGAGCTTGGCCCGCACGACGTCGCCGAAGAGGTGGTGGTACCGGTACCAGGTCCGGCGGTCGTCGAGCGCGACCAGGAACAGGTTCGAGCGCTCGAGCTCCTCGAGGATCCCCTTGGACTCGTCCATGCCGGTCACGGCCGCGCACAGCGGCCCCGTGAGCCGAGGGAGGATCGAGGTGCTGAGGAGGAAGTCGCGGATCTCGGGCGGCTGGTGCTCGAGGACCTCGTCCGCGAGGTAGTCGAGGATGAACCGGTCGTCACCGGCGAACTCGGCGACGAACGCCGACGGGTCGTCGCGACCCTGCATGGAGAGTGCGGCGAGCTGGAGCGCGGCGATCCAGCCCTCGGTCCGCCCCTCGAGCGTGTCGATGTCGGACGCCGACAGGCTGAGGTCCATCGCCTCGGAGAGGTACGCAGCGGCCTCGTCCGCGGTGAAGCGGAGCTCGGCGGCGCGCACCTCGATCAGGTCCCCGTCGGCACGCAACGACGCCAGGGGCAGCGGTGGGTCCGCCCGGGTGGTGATGACCAGACGGATCTGCGGCGGCAGGTGCTCCAGGAAGAACGCCACCGACGCGTGGATCTCGACGGACTCGACGAGGTGGTAGTCGTCGAGCACCAGGACCAGGTCCTCCGCCGCCGTCTCGAGGTCGTTGCTCAGCGTGGCCACGACGACGTCCAGCGACACGCCGGGCGACTCCAGGAGTGCTGCCGCCTCGGAGCGCAGGTCGGGCGCGGCGGTCTCCAGGGCGGCGACGACGTAGGTCCAGAACCGCACGGGTTCGTCGTCCCGCGGGTCGAGGGAGAGCCACGCGGTGGCGGGTCGGTCGGCGAGCCATTCGGCGACCAGCGTCGTCTTGCCGAAGCCCGCAGGAGCGGAGACCAGCGTGAGCGCGCGCTGCCGGCTGCGCTCCGCCGTGTCGCCGAGGCGCGGCCGGGGGATCAGCGTCCGGCGCCGGCGTGGCGGGTGGAGCTTGGTCGCGAGAAGCGGACCGCCGGTCGGGCCGGTGACGGGAGCGGTCACGCGCGTGTGGTCCGACGCCGAGGTGCCGCGCGGAGGTGCATCCGCTGACCGGACTGTCCGAGCAGGCTCAGGAGCTCCACCGGATCGTCCCCGGCGGCACCGAACCAGTGCGGGACAGCGGTGTCGAACTCGGCCACCTCGCCCTGCTGCAGGACCAGGTCGTGATCGGCGACGATCAGCCGCAGCCGACCGGCCAGCACGTACAGCCACTCGTAGCCCTCGTGGATCCGCAGCGTCGGTGCCTCGTCGGTCGGCTCGATGATCACCTTCCAGGCCTGGATCCCTCCGGCCTGGCGGGTGAGAGGGATCACGACCCGTCCGTTGCGGTCCTCGGGCACGAACTGGATCCGCGGGTCCCCGACCTCCGGGGCGCCGACCAGCTCGTCGAGCGGCACCTGGTGGGCCTCGGCGATCGGGAGCAGCAGCTCGAGGCTCGGCTTGCGTTGACCCGACTCCAGGCGGGACAGCGTGCTCTTCGAGATCCCGGTCGCGTCGGACAGCTCCACCAACGTCACGCCGCGCTGCTCGCGCACCCGACGGAGCCGGGGACCAACCTCGGCCAGGACCGCGGCGAGCGGCGACGTGTCGGGCACCGACGCAGTTGACCACGCGTTCCCGGAAACGGCAACGGACGGTTGCCAGATCCGCAGAAGGAGGAGAAGGTCGACCCGGAGGTGATCCAGATGGAAGCGTTCACGAGGTACGACGTGGTGATCGTCGGCGGTGGCGCCGCCGGCCTGAGCGCAGCGCTCGTGCTCGGGCGTGCGCGCCGTCGGGTGCTCGTGGTCGATGCCGGCTCGCCGCGCAACGCTCCGGCTGCGCACATGCAGGGGTTCCTCTCCCGCGACGGCATGTCGCCCAAGGAACTGCTCGCGGTCGGCCGGGAGGAGATCGCCCGCTACTGCGTCGAGCTCGTCGACGACACGGTCACCGGTCTGGAGTCGATCGAAGGTGACGTGGGGAGTCCCGCCGAGGTCGCCTTCCGGGTGCACCTGGAGCGCCACCCCGACGTGGATGCACGACGCCTGCTGGTCACCACCGGCGTGAGCGACGACATCCCCGACCTGCCGGGCGTCCGCGAGCGCTGGGGACGCGACCTGCTCCACTGCCCCTACTGCCACGGCTGGGAGGTGCGCGACGAGCCGCTCGGTGTCCTCGGCACGATCCCCGGTTCGGTGCAGCACGCACTGCTCGTCCGCCAGTGGTCCGACGACGTCACGTTCTTCGTGCACACCTACGAGTTGACCGACAGCGAACGCCGCGAGCTGACCGCTCGGGGCGTCGCCGTCGTGTCCGGCGAGGTCGCAGGCCTGGTCGTGGTCGACGACCACCTCACCGGTGTCGAGCTCGTCGACGGCCGGGTCGTCGACCGCGCTGCGGTGTTCGTCCGGCCCGGCATCCACCCCCACCCGGACGGCCTCCTGGCGGGGCTCGGATGCGACCACGACGATGCCGGCTTCGTCACCACCGACCGCACCGGGCGCACGTCGGTCGCCGGCGTGTGGGCCGCGGGCAACGTCGCCGATCCCAGGGCCCAGGTGATCACGGCGGCGGGCGCCGGATCCGCCGCCGCGATCGCGATCAACAACGGCCTGGTCCAGGCCGACGTCGATCGTGCCGTGCGCGCCGACCACGGCCTCGGCGCTGCCGCTGCGACGCCCGCTCCACCAACCCTCTCGAGGTGACTGGAGATGCCGACGACGCGTCGCTAACTTGTCGACATTCTGTCGACAAGAGTGAGTCCCGATGTTCCTGGCATTGCGTGACCTCCGGCGCGGCGCCCGCCGCTTCCTCCTCCTCGGCGTGGTGATCGGACTCGTCGCGCTGCTCTCGACCGTGCTGTCCGGACTGGCTGCGGGCCTCGTCACCGACGGCATCTCGGGACTGCGAGCGATGCCCTTCGACCGACTCCTCCTGGAGGAGGGATCGGACGGCACGTTCAGCCGGTCCACGCTCCGGCCCGACGCGCTGGACGCCGTCTCACGCGTCGACGGCGCCCGCGCCACCCCGGTCGGCGTGAGCTTCGTGAACGCGGCGTCGCCCGACGGCGGACCGAGCATCGACGTCGCGCTCGTGGGCGTCGCACCGGACAGCTTCCTGGTGACCGACGAGGCCGCGCGCACGGCGCTCGCCGGCTCGCCCGGGCTCGTGCTGTCGAGCGAGCTCCGCAAGGAGGGCGTCGAGGTCGGCGAGCGCTACTCCCTGGGCGGCTCCAGCGTCGAGCTCCCGGTGGTCGCCTTCACCGATGCGGGCACCTACGGGCACGCACCGATCGCCTTCACGCCGCTCCCGACGTGGCAAGAGGTCCAGTACGGCGACGGCGCCGACGGTCGGTTCTCGGCGATCGCCGTCGAAGGCGGGAGCCAGTCCTCGCTCGACCGGGTGGCGAAGGACGCCGGACTCGACGTCCTCACCAAGACCGAGGCGTACGCCGGCTCGCCCGGCTTCACCGCGGAGACGACCACGATGACGCTCATCCGGGGCTTCCTGCTGGTGATCTCGGCGCTGGTGATCGGCGCGTTCTTCACCGTGCTCACGCTGCAGCGCACCCGTCAGATCGGGCTGCTCAAGGCCATGGGCGCGAGCAACGGCTACATCCTGCGCGACGGGATCGGTCAGATGGCGATCCTGGTCGCACTCGCCACGATCGTGGGCGTCGCGGTCGGCGCCGGGCTCGTGGCGCTCATGAGCAGCGGCGACGCCCCGGTGGAGCTCGATGTGACCGCGGTGCTGACGGTGTTCATCTCGTTGGTGGTCGCCGGTGTCCTCGGGAGCCTCGTGGCGTTCCGCCGGGTCACCCAGGTGGAGCCGGCGATCGCGCTGGGGGTCGAGCCGTGACGGAGGAGCAGACCATGACAGGGACCTGGGACCGACCCGGAGGCCCGGACGCGGCGACGCCGGCGCTCTCCCTCACGGGCATCGACGTGTCCTACCCGGACGGACCCGATCGGCGGGTCGTGCTCGACGGGCTGGACCTCGACGTCCGCCCGGGCGAGATCGTCGTGATCTCCGGTGACTCCGGCGCCGGCAAGTCCACGTTGCTCACGATCGCCGGCCTCCTGCGGCGACCGGACTCGGGCGAGGTGACGATCGGCGGTTCGCCCACCTCGGCGCTCTCGCAGCGCCAGCGCACCGCCATGCGTCGGGACCAGATCGCGTTCGTGTACCAGTCCGCGAACCTGCTGCCCTCGCTCACCGCAATCGAGCAGCTCGAGCTCGTCGGTCACATCCGCGGCGAGCGCATGCACGACGTGCGCGAGCGGGCCCGGGCGCTCCTGGCCGACGTCGACCTGGCCGACCGAGGGTCGCAGCTCCCGTCGCAGCTGTCGGGCGGCGAACGCCAGCGCGTCGGCATCGCTCGCGCGCTCATGGCCGACCCGACCGTCCTCATCGCCGACGAGCCGACCGCCTCGCTCGATCCGTCCAGGGCCGACATCGTCGTCGAGCTCCTGGCCGACGCAGCGAGCCAGCGCGGCATCGCCACGCTGATCGTCGCCCACGGCGGCGCCGCGCTCCGACGGGCCGATCGTCATCTGGAGCTGAGCTCCGGACGGTTGCACGCGGTCGATGCGCGCGGATCGGCCGCGTCGCCGGCGTGACGGGCTGAGCCGGATGCCGCGCATCAAGGCCGACAACATCGCCGACCACGTCGCCCAGCAGCGTGAGGCGGTGCTCGATGCCTCCATCCGGCTGTTCACCGAGCGCGGCTACCACGAGGTCTCCCTGGGCGACATCGCCAAGGAGGTGGGTCTCGCCCGCAACTCCCTCTACCGCTACGTGCCCGACAAGGCGCACCTGCTCGTCGAGTGGTACCGCCGCGCGGTCCCCCAGACGATCGCGGCGTGGCAGGAGGCCGTCGCGGGCGACGACGATGCCGCCATCCGGCTGCAGCGCTGGGCTCGCACCTACCTGACGTGGGCGCTGTCCCCCGAGCACCAGCTGGTCGGCCCGCTCACGGAGGCGCTGGCGACCCTGGACGACGCCACCCGGGCCGAGGTGGGCTCGACCCATCGG
>JAEZAI010000365.1 GCA_023427825.1 Actinomycetes bacterium | reverse complement strand
TGCGTCGCCACGACGGTCGCAGGACCATGATGATCGCGCCGATCGTCGCGAGCGGGACGAGCACCACCGGGAGGTGGACGATGAGGGGGTGGGCCGGCAGGCCGCCGATGTCGTTGATCTCCATCCTGCGGAGTCTGCGGACGCGTCACCCATCGCCGGTGCAGGCAAACGGTGAAGGATCGGTGAAGGCGGGCCGCTCGGCGACGAGTAACGGGCTCACGCCCGAGAGAGCCGCACCTCGACGACCAGGCCGGAACCTTCGGACGGGGACCGGAGATGGATGGAGCCGCCGGCGACCCGGGTCAGCTCGGCGGCGATCGCCAGTCCGAGCCCGGTGCCACCCGCCGCGGCGTCCGCGGCACGCCAGAACCGCTGCGTCGCCTTCGCCATGTCGTCGGCCTGCATCCCGGGCCCGTGGTCCCTGACGCACAGGACCACCTCGCGGGCGTCAGCGCTGACCGACACCTCGATCGAGGTGCCGGGGGGCGCGACCTCCACTGCGTTGTCGAGGAGGTTGTCGAGGACCTGCTCGACCCCACCGCTCACCTCGACAGCGGAGGCGGGAGCGGGAGCGTCGACGACGACGGTCACGCCGCGCTCCTCAGCCAGCGCGTCCCATCTCGCCTGCGCGGCACGCGCCGCCGACGCGACGTCGACCGTCGCCAGCGGGGCGCCTTCGGCGCGCGCCAGCGCGAGGAGGCCCTCGACGATGCCGATGAGACGATCGAGCTCGGCGCGGACGCCGTCGAGGTCGCGGTGCAGCGCCTCCGGGTCGTCGCCGTCGTCGACTGCCGCCTCCATGGACTCGACCCTGAGCCGCAGGACGGTGAGCGGGGTCCGCAGCTGATGCGACGCGTCGGACACGAACGCCTGCTGCGCACCGACGAGCGTCTCCAGGCGCACGGCCATGTCGTCGAACGTCGCCGACAGGTGCCGGAGCTCGGGCGGACCACGGTCCACCGCCGTTCGCCCGCTCAGATCGCCGGTGGCGAGACGCTGGGCGGCGGACTCCAGCTGCGCGACGGGGGCCACGGCCCAGCGGGCGATCACCCAGCCGAACGCCGCGGCGGCACCGATCACCAGCAGGCTCAGCAGCGCCAGCCGGATCCAGTTGTCCTTGATCTGCTCGCGCAGGTCGGTCGTGGGGAAGCTGACGCGCACGACCCCGGTGACCGCACCGTCGGACGAGATCGGCACGGCCGCGAACGCGAGCTCGCCGCCGAGCGTGGTGGACGTGCGGATCCCGGTGGCCTGCGAGCCTCCGAGCGCCGCGGCGATCTCGGGTCGGGTCGAGAAGTCACGGGCGGCACCGTCCTCGCCGGACGTGTCGACCAGGCTCAGCCCGTCCGCGTCCGTGACCACGACCCGCCCACCGGTCTGGGTGGTGTAGCGGTCCACGGCCTGCGAGATCCCCGCCTGGTCGCCGCTCTCGACCCGTTCCTCGATCAGCCCCGCCATCACCCGGGCGTCGCGCTCGACGTCGGACAGCAGGCGGTCCTCGGCGCGCCCGGCGTAGGTGAGACCGAGCGGCACCTCGACGACGAGCAGCACGAACGCGGCGATCACGACCGACGCGAGCACCAACCGCCTGATCACCCGGCGGTCTCGCCCTCACCCACGTCCTGGACCACCATCTTGAACCCGACGCCGCGCACCGCCTGGATCCACTCGGGGTGACCGAGCTTCCGTCGCAGCGACGCGACGTGCACGTCGAGCGTCTTCGGAGAGCCGTACCAGTTCACGTCCCAGACCTCCTCGAGGATGCTGCGACGGGGGTGCACCGCACCGGGGTCGGCGGCGAGGTGGGCCAGGAGGTCGAACTCCTTGGGCGTCAGGTCGACGAGCCGGCCCTCGACCTGGACCTCGTGGGTCCGGAGGTCGATGACGAGCGGACCCAGGTCGAGGCGGGGCGCTCGTGGTTCCTCGACACCGCGGCGGGCGACCGCCCTGATGCGGGCGACGAGCTCGCGGAGACCGAACGGCTTCACCACGTAGTCGTCCGCGCCCGACTCGAGCAGCATCACCCGGTCGATCTCGTCGGAGCGCGCGCTGACGACGATGATCGGCAGGTTCGAGACCTCCCGCAGACGCCGGCACACCTCGGCGCCGTCCAGGTCGGGCAGCCCGAGGTCGAGCAGCACCATGTCGGCGTCGTCGGCGCAGGCGAGCGCAGCCGCCCCGTTGCGTGCGAGGACTACCTCGAACCCGTTGCGCCGCAGGCCGACCTCGATCGACTCGGCGATCGCGGGGTCGTCCTCGACCACCATGATCCTCACGCCGACACGGTCGCACACGCGAAGCCGGCGCGAACCCGATTTCACCGAATGCTTACCGACGGCGAACCGTCCCCGAAGAACGGCCGCCGTACGTTCGAGGCATGAGCCAACGACACACCGACCAGGACGGCGATCGATCGTCGTCACCGACCCGGGATCGTCGTCGGATCGGCGCCGCCGCGGCTGCGATCGTCGTGACCCTCGTCGCTGCCGCCGCCGCCGTCGCCGTCAACCTCGGCGCGACCGAGCCGACCGGGACCGGCGCCGGACAGCTGACGGCCGTGGAGTCCCCGATCAAGCCCCCGGCCACAGCGCCCACCACCGCGCCGTCGAGCGCCACCACCGGCATCACGGACGGCCAGTACGACGATCACGGTGGTGACCGACTCCGGGACAGGGACGACGACCACGACCGCGACCACGACGACGGGTCCGGCAGCGGGCGCCACCACGACGGCGCCGACGACGATGACTGATCGACGGACGCGACCGGCCGCCCGTCGCCGACGTCACCCCGCAGCGGTGGCCAGGATCGTCGCCGCCGGGGCCGCCGCCACGTCCACGTTCGCCCTCGTCACGGCCCTGGGCCACGACCGGCCGTCACAGCCGACGGCCCTCCCGGTCGCGAGCCCGGCGGCACAGATCGCTCCCAACGGGTTCGGCGCGGCGGCGACCGGCCTGGACCCGGCGTCCGCCGACGC
>JAEZAI010000008.1 GCA_023427825.1 Actinomycetes bacterium | reverse complement strand
GATCGCCGCCGCCGGTCGCCCAGGCGTGGGCGCCGATGCCATCGCCGGACGGGCCGGCTTGGGCACGATCGTCCTGCCCCGGGCGCGTCGCCTGTCCGCCCGCAAGCTCTGGATCGCGTTCGCGGTGCCGTCGCACGGCCGGGTGGTGATCGACGCCGGCGCCGCACGGGCGGTCGCGGGCGGCGGGCGGTCGCTGCTCGCCGCCGGCGTGGTCGGCGTGGACGGGGCGTTCGACGCCGAGGACGCGGTCGAGGTGGTCGGGCCCGACGGCGCGGTCGTGGCGAAGGGCCTGGTGCGGGTGGACACGCCGACGCTGCGGTCGATGGCCGGTCGTCGGTCCGCGGACATGGCCGACGGCTCCGGCGACGTCATCCACGCCGACGACCTGGTGGTCCTCCCCGGCTGACCGTCCTCCCGGGCTGACGGTCCTCCCGGGCTGACGGCCGGGACCAAAGGCCCTGGGGTGCGGACCGACCGAGCCGGGATGATCGGAGGATGCAGCGTCGGCGTCCGATCCGTTGGGTCGCCGCGACCGCCGGTGTGGTGCTGGTCGCGGCCGTGGTGGTGATCGTGGTGCTGTGGGTCCGCAGCGGCGCCCACGAGGTGGACATCGACGACGTGACGGCTCCGACCGGCTCGACCACACCGCCCGCCCCCGCGGAGCTGCGGCCCGAACAGGGCGTCTACGCGTTCGAGGGCAGCGGCACCGACCGCCTGGACAAGCCGCCCAAGGAGCAGGCCCAGGGGCCGCAGGTGCCCGGCACGGTCACCCACCGGGCCGACGGCTGCTGGACGTTGCGGATGGACTACAGCTCGAACCACTGGCAGTCGTGGGTGTACTGCCCCCGGTCCGACGGCGGGCTCGACGAGCGCGGTGGCGAGACCTTCCAGCGCTGGGACTTCGGGGCGTTCGCCACGGAGTCCATGTCGTCGTTCACGTGCGCGGACGCCGTCACGATCCGCTCCGGTCAGCAGCCCGGCGACTCCTGGGACCAGACCTGCTCCGGCACCAGCTCGTCGAGCGACGGCGAGACCGTCTCGACCGGCCCGTACACCTACGTCGGCCCGGCGACGGTGGACGTCAACGGTCATCCAGTGAGCGCCCACCGCTACCGCAGGGAGCGGACGATGAGCGGCGCCCAGCGGGGGACCGAGACGTCCGAGGTGTGGTTCGCGGCGGACACCGGCCTGCCCCTCCGCAACGAGCGCTCGATCACCGCGTCGACCGACACCGTGATCGGCGAGGTCACCTACTCCGAGGATGCGGAGTTCCGGCTGACGTCGACGACGCCCCGAGCCTGACGGGCGAGGCGTGACGGCGATCAGGCGCCGGGTGACGGCTCCTGCGCCGGCTCGGCGTCGGCGGCGGGCGCGGTCTCGACGGCAGGCGCCTCGGCCTCGCCGATGCCGAGCTTGGAGCGGATCTCCGACAGGCGGGCCTGGGCCTCGACGTTGATCGAGGCCTGTTCCACCTCGAGCATCTTGGACTCGACCGACATGTCCTGCAGCTCCGCCATGCCCTTCGCCTTGGCGTATCGGGTCTCGATCTTCTCCCTGACCTCGTCGAGCGTGGGCACGTCCTCGCCGACCTGCTCGGAGAGCGAGGCCATGGCCTTGTTCATCTGCTCCTGCATCTTGGCCTGGTCGAGCTGACCCAGGAGCTTCTGCTTCTCGGCCAGCTTCTGCTGCAGCACCCGGGAGTTCTGCTGCACGGCGTTCTTGGCCTGCTCGGCCGCCTGCGTGGCCTGCAGCGACATCGCCTTGAGGTTCTCGACCTCCTTCTCCTTGGCGATGAGCTGGTTGGCGAACGCCTCGGCCGCGGACGTGTACTCGGCCGCCTTGGCCGCGTCACCGCGCTTGGCGGCCTCGTCGGCCATGAGCACCGCCTGCTGCGCGTTCCGGTTGAGCTTCTCGAGCTCCGACAGCGTGGCGTCCAGACGCATCTCGTTCTGCTTCTGGTTGGCGATCACGTTGGCCGCCTGCTCCTTGAGCCGGCGGTGCTGCTCCTGCGCCTCCGTGATGGCCTGCTCGAGCTGCACCTTGGGGTCGGCCTTCTCGTTGAAGACGCTGTTGACCTTGGCGCCCATGTAGGCCCACCAACGCTTGATCGCTTTCCACATGGCCCCGAGCCTAACCAGCCGTCCCCGCGACCGGCTCGCAGCACCCGGTGGGCTACCCCGCCATGGACCGGCCGCGGCGTCGAGCGCCCTGGCGCAGCCGGTCGATTGCGGGCTCGAAGCCCTTGGGCTTCAGCATCAACGTCACCGGCACGAACACCGCCACCGCGACCAGGACCTCGACCACCAGCTGCACGACCGGACCCACCTGGTCGCCGAGGACGACCTCGGTGGCGACCAGGGCGAACAGCACCGCCACGCCGACGCCCACCGACCTCAGCAGCGGCCACATGGCCCGCACGGTCAGCAACTGCGGCACCCGGCGGTTGAGCACGTAGAGCGTGAGCACGGCGATCACCCAGTACGACACCGAGTACGCCACCGCCAGGCCCTCTGGCCCCCACAGCTGCGTGAACGGGATGATCAGCGCCACGTTGATCACGTTCTGCACCACGTTGAGGAAGAACGGCGTCCGGGTGTCGCGCCGGGCGAAGAACGCCCGCACGCAGTACAGGTACAGCGAGAACGCCGGCAGCCCGATCGCGAAGCCCAGCAGCATCTGGGTGGTGCGCGTGGTGTCCTCGGCGGTGAAGCTGCCCCGCTGCAGGAAGATCCGGATCAGCGGCTCGCCGATGAAGAGCAGGCCCACTGCGGCCGGCAGCAGGAACGTCAGCAGCAGGCTGGTGCCCTCGCGGAAGCGGGCGATGTAGGCGCGGTCGTCGCGGTCGACGGCGGCCTCGGCGAGCTCGGGGAGGATCGCGGTCATCAGCGACACCGCGATGAGCCCGTGCGGCAGCTGGAAGAAGATGAACGCGTACTGGTAGGCGGACACCGTGCCGGCGTCCTGACCGCGGGCCAGGGTGAGGATCAGCAGCAACGAGATCTGGTTGGCGGCCGCGAAGCCGACCGTCCACCCCGAGAGCCGCAGCACCGAGCGCACCGCCGGATGCCGGGGCTGGAACCGCCACCGGAGCGTGATGCCCGCCCGCCGGATGAACGGCACGAGCGCGATCGCCATCACCGCCACGCCGGCCGTCGTGCCCAACCCGAGCACGTAGACCTGCCCCATCTCGGCGCCCGCCCGGGCGAACCACTGCGCAGCGATCACGGCGGCGGCCGCCGTGACCAGGTTGGTGAGCACGGGAGTGAAGGCGGGCGGCGCGAAGCGTCGGCGGGCGTGCAGGAGCGCGGTCACCAGCGTGGTGACGCCGTAGAAGAGGATCTGCGGGATCAGCAGCTCCAGGAAGTCGTCGCCCAGCTCCAGCTGCTGGGCCCGTTCGGCGCCCTCCAGCGGCAGGGCGAACAGGCGGTTGACCCACGGGGCCAGCAGCACGCCGAGCAGCGTCATGGCCACGATCGCCGAGAACGCGACCGTCGTCACGACCGAAGCCGTGTCGTCGTCGGCGTCGTCGAGCGTGCGGACGAACAACGGCACGAGCGTGGATGACAGCACGCCGCCCAGCACGAGCTCGTACAGGATGTTCGGCGTGGTGTTCGCCAGGTTGTAGACGTCCGCGATCGTGGTGAGGCCGAGCGCGTACGTCAGCGCGCCCACCCGCACGAGGCCGGTGACCCGGCTGAGCGTGGTGCCCACGGCGGGCATGGCGCTGGCCGCCAGCAGGCTGCGGCCCCGCCGGTCGTCGACCGCGGGTGCGGGAGCCATCGGCGCGGCGCCGGTGTCGCTGCGATCGACACGGTGGCGCTCGACGATGACGTCGTCGCCCACCTCCATCTCCTCGGCGGCGACGTCCCGGCCGAGGTCCTCGTCGTCCCAGCGATCCGTGCCGCTCATGCCGGACCCGCCGCGTCGGTCTCCTCGACGGCGAGGCGCAACGACTCCATCTCCGAGACGATCGCGTCGACCTCGCTGCCGATGCCGCCGACCGCACCCGCGTCAGCCTGGATCACGGCCAGCTCGACGGTCCGGGTCACCGTCTCGTCCAGGCGGGCGTCCAGCAGCCGCAACCGGTCGTACGTGTCGTAGATCGTGCGGTCCAGCCGCTCGGCCGAGTCGAGCTGGGCGGAGATGGCCTGGATCGTGGCGTCGGACCGCTCGGTCCGGGGCGCCGCCCGGGCCGCGTCGAGCTCGGCACGCACCGCGTCTACGTCGATCTGCTGCCGACCGTCGGACAGGGTGTTGCCGGCCCGGGCGATCCGGCCGGCGTCGTCCACCGCCGCGTCCAGCCGGGTGCCCACCTCGACGAGGCGGTCCCGCAGCGGACCGGCCTGCACCGACGAGATCGCGTGGTCGTAGCGCCGGCGGGCGTCGAGCACGCCCTGCATGAGCCCCCGCCATGGCTCCTGGAGGTTCCGCACGTCGGTGGACGGCCGTTCCGGCGCCTTTGGCACCGCGGCCAGCACCCGCGCCGCGTACGCGCCGAGCCCGAGCACTGCGCCGACGGGCCCGAAGGCCAGGATCCCGACCGCCGCGCCGGCACCGGTGGCGAGGATCGCCGACGGCGAGGTCGTCGCCCGCGCGACCCTCGGCGTGAAGAAGCGGTCGCGGAAGGACATGGCCCGTACAGACTTGCAGGTCGCCGCCGACCAGCGGGGCAACCCGTCGGGCTCGGAAAGCTCAGTCCACGACCTTGATGGCGCCGAACATGCCCTTGGTCTTCGAGCCGTGCAGCGAGCAGTAGTAGCCGAACTCGCCCGTCTCCTCGAAGGTCCGGGAGGCCTCCATGCCGGGATCCAGCTGATCGACCGGGATCTCCACGAAATCGCCCTCGTCGTCGGGCAGCACGTTGTGGCGGTTGCGCCCGGTGTTCTCCCAGGTGACCTTCGTGCCCTTCTTCACCTCGATGAACTG
>JAEZAI010000355.1 GCA_023427825.1 Actinomycetes bacterium | reverse complement strand
GCCACCCCCGACGAGCACGTCACCGGTGAGACGTACGCCGCCGCGCTGGCGGCGCTGCGGGACGTGCTGGCACCGGCGGTCGTGGGCGCGGACGTCGAGCGGCTCGACGAGCTGGTCGGGGAGTCCGACCGGGTCGCCCCGGCCACCCCTGCGGCCCGTGCCGCGGTCGACATCGCGGCGCACGACGCCGCTGCGCAGCGGGCGGGCCTGCCGCTGCACCGGTTCCTGACGCGGCGGATCGGCGCTGACGCCGGCAAGGACCACCTGCAGATCTCCCGCGTCGTGAGCATGCTCGACCCCGACCGGATGGCGGCCGCCGCGTCGCGGCACGTCGCGGCGGGGTTCTCCACGGTGAAGCTGAAGGTGGGGGAGCCCGAGCGGTGGGAGCTGGACGTCGAACGGGTGGCGGCGGTCCGTGCCGCGGTCGGCCCGGCGGTCGGCATCAAGGTCGACGCCAACCAGGGCTGGCGTGTGCCCGACGTGGCGGTCGCGGCGCTCGAGGGGATGGCGGCGAGCCGGCCGCTCTACGTCGAGCAGCCGGTCGACCGTCGCGACATGGAGGGGCTCGCCGAGGTGCGCCGGCGTGTGCCCGAGGTGGCGGTCATGGCGGACGAGGCCGTGTGCGCCGAGCGCGACGTGGCGCGGCTGGTGGAGCTCGGCGCCGCGGATCTGGTGAACCTGAAGCTCATGAAGACCGGCGGTCTGCACCACGCGGTCCGGGCGGATGCGATCGCCGCTGCGGCGGGCGTCGGCACGCAGATCGGCACGATGGTGGAGAGCTCGGTGGCCTCGGCCGCGGGACTGCACCTGGCGATGGCGCTGGCCAACGTCGGCACGGTCGAGATGGGCGGTCCGCTGATGATCGCGGACGACGTGGGCGATCTGGTCCGCTGCTACGACGGCGAGCGGATCACGCTCACCGAGCGCCCCGGCCTCGGCATCGCCCTCGACATCGCCCGCATCACCGGGACGTAGGGGTGCACAGCGGCAGGGTGCACAGCGACATCCCGGCGTCCTTCGACGAGCGAGCGCGATCCGCGCCAGAGCATCACGCGCCGAAGGCCGGGGGTGGCAGGCCGACGCGGGTGAGCGCCGCCACGGTGGCGTGGAGGGGCAGGCCGATCACCGTGGTCGGGTCGCCGTCGACCGACTCGACGAGGGCGGCGCCCTGGCCCTGGAGCGCGTAGGCACCGGCCTTGTCCATGGGCTCGCCGCCGGCGACGTAGCCCGCCAACCGCTCGGGGTCGGCGGGCCCGAAGGTCACGAGCGCCGCGGCGACCAGGTCCTCGGTCTCGCCGTCGGCCGCGATCACCCGCACCGCCGTCAGCACCGTGTGCGTGCGGCCGGCGAGCAACCTGAGCATCCGCAGCGCGTCGACGGCGTCGGCCGGCTTGCCCAGGATCTTGCCGTCGACGACCACGCACGTGTCGGCCGCCACGACCACGAGCCCGGGTTCCCAGGCCGCGTCGGCCTTGGCCGCCGCGACCCGGGCGGCGTAGGCGGCCGGTTGCTCGCCGTCGAGCACCGTCTCGTCCACGTCCGCGATCCGCACGTCGGGCTCGTAGCCGACGCGCCCGAGCAGCTCGGCCCGGCGCGGCGACGCCGAGGCCAGCACCAGCTCACCGTGGGGGGAGGTCATCCGCCCGAGACCAGGGCTTCGGCGGCGGCCGACAGCTGCACGTCCTCGTCGGGGTCGTCCAGCCACCCGTCGGGGAGTGCCACCTTCTTGAGCGCGTGGTGGTGGCTGCGGGCGATCGACGCCGGCTCCGCGACGGGCACCGCGTCCGCCATCGGGTCCAGGGCGTCGAGCAGGGACTCGAGCTCCGGGACGGTGCCCACGTGCCCGGCGCGCTGACGGATGTCGCTGCCCACCGGATAGCCCTTGAGGTACCAGGCGAGGTGCTTGCGGAACGGCGCGAGTCGGACCTGCCCCTGCAGGGGGCCGTCGGTGTGGAGGCCGTCGCCCGTGGTCTCGGCCCACTCGACGATCAGCTCGACGTGGCGGCGGATCGTGGCGACGACCTCGCCCAGCGTGGGCTCGGGCCGCACCGGCCGGCCGGCCAGCGCGTCGTCGAGCTGCCCGAACAACCACGGCCGGCCCAGGCAGCCGCGGCCGACGACGACGCCGTCGCACCCCGTCCTCTCCATCATCCGCAGTGCGTCCCCGGCGGTGAACACGTCGCCGTTGCCCAGGACCGGGACCTCGTCGACGGCCGCGGCGAGGTCGGCGATCGCGTCCCACCGCGCGGACGGGGCGTAGTGCTGCAGCGCGGTCCGGGCGTGCAACGCGACCCAGGCGGCGCCCTCGTCGATCGAGGTCCGGGCCGTGTCCAGGAACGTGATGTGGTCGTCGTCGATGCCCATCCGGAACTTGACGGTGACCGGCACCCGACCGCCCGACTCGGCGTCGGCGGCACCCACGACCGCGGCGACCACCCGCCGCAGCAGCCGGCGCTTGTAGGCGAGCGCGGCGCCCCCGCCGTTGCGCGTGACCTTGGCCGCCGGGCAGCCGAAGTTGAGGTCCAGGTGGTCGACCAGGCCCTCGCCCACGAGCTCGCGGACCGCCTCGGCCAGGTAGCCGGGGTCGGTGCCGTAGAGCTGCAGCGATCGCACGGGTTCGGACGGGTGGAAACGGGTCAGGGCCCACGTGGTGGGGTGGCGCTCGACCAGCGCTCGCGCCGTCACCATCTGGTTGACGTACAGGCCGCCGCCGAACTCGGCGCACAGCACCCGGAAGGGCGCGTCGGTGACCCCCGCCATGGGCGCGAGCACCACGGGCGGGTCCACGGTGATCGGCCCCAGTGCCAGGGGCGCGACGCGTTGTCCGACGGGATCCGGCACGGGCCGTAGTGTGCCGCAGATGAGCGCTGCGACGACCACCGGGTCGCCGGGGACGGACGTCACCCCGGCGGGGATGCATCTCCAACCGGGGATCCTCGACGAGACCACGACGTGCCACTGCGCACAGCAGTACGAGGTCGACCTGGGCGTGGACGTCGCGCAGCTGCGCGCCGCGCTCGGCGAGATCAGGGACCTGGCGGGCGCCGAACGCGGACCGGATCACGTGGTCATCGCGATCGGCGCGTCGCTGCTCGGCACGCTGGCCCCCGACGACATGCCGGGCGGCATGCGCCCGTTCACCGACATCGACGGCGTCGACGGCCACGTCGCGCCCGCCACCCAGGACGACCTGCTCGTGTGGTTCAGCTCCGCCACCGCGGATCGCTGCCTGTCGGGCGCATGGCTGGCACGTGCGTCGCTCGACGACCTGGCCCGGCTGCGGTCCGAGACCCACGGCTTCCAGTACTTCGACCACCAGGACCTGACCGGCTTCGAGGACGGGACCGAGAACCCCAAGGGCGAGGAGCGGGTGGAGGTGGCGACGATCGAGGCCGGCCCGTCCGCCGGCGGTTCGTTCGTCCTGGCCCAGCGCTGGGTCCACGACCTCCGGGCCTTCGAGCTGCTGGACGTGGGTGAGCAGGAGCTGGTGTTCGGCCGCACCAAGGACGGCTCCCGCGAGCTCGACCCCCTGCCCGAGTGCGCCCACGTGGAGCGGGTGGTGATCACCGACGCGGACGGCGAGGAGCGCGAGATCTACCGCCGGTCGTTCCCCTACGGCACCACCGACGAGCTCGGCCTCTTCTTCCTGGCCTTCAACCGCGACCTCTCGACGTTCCAGGACATGCTCGAGCGCATGTTCGGCGTCGCCGACGGCCGGCGCGACCGCCTCACCGACGTGTCCCGACCGGTGTCGGGTGCCTATTACATCGCCCCGTCCGTGACGGCGCTGGACGCGATCATCGCCGGCTGATCCCGATCGGTGCGTTGCCTGCGGCGATGACGGGGCGTATGGTGGACGGCGATGTCTGTCGCGACCGCCCTCCTCCTGCTCATGTAGGCGAGCCCGCCCCATACCGCGGCTCGCCGAACCTCCTGCGCCCTCGCAGGGGGTTCTCTTGTTTTTCGGGCCCGGACCCGTCCCGACGTCATCGACCACCCATCCCGCCACACCCCATCAGAACAGGACCACCGCCATGTCAGGTACCTCGCAGCACAAGATGCCCTTCGAGAAGTACCGGCCGTTCCTGCCCCTCTCCCCGGAGCAGGGCGGATCGGCCAACGGCGGCCTCCTCGACCGCACGTGGCCCGACCAGGTCCTGGCCAAGGCGCCCGTGTGGTGCTCGGTCGACCTGCGCGACGGCAACCAGGCGTTGATCGACCCGATGGACCCCGTCCGCAAGATGAAGATGTTCACCACGCTGGTGGACATGGGGTTCAAGGAGATCGAGGTGGGCTTCCCCTCGGCCTCCCAGACCGACTTCGACTTCCTGCGGGAGATCATCGAGGGCGACCACATCCCCGACGACGTCACGATCCAGGTGCTGGTGCAGTGCCGGCCCGACCTGATCGAGCGCACGTACGAGAGCCTGCGCGGCGCCCGTCAGGCGATCGTGCACTTCTACAACTCCACCTCGGTGCTGCAGCGCAAGGTCGTCTTCGGCCAGGAGCGCGAGGGCATCACCCAGATCGCCACCGACGCCGCCCGCCTGGTGCGCAAGTACCAGGACACGCTGCCCGACACGGCGATCCGCTACGAGTACTCGCCCGAGTCCTTCACCGGCACCGAGCCCGACTACGCGATCGAGATCTCCGCCGCCGTCATGGACGCGCTCGACCTGGGACCCGAGGAGAAGGTGATCATCAACGTCCCGGCCACGGTCGAGATGTACATGCCGAACGTCTACGCGGACGTCGTCGAGTACGTGCACCGCAACATGGCGAACCGCGACCAGGTGATCCTGTCGCTGCACCCGCACAACGACCGCGGCACCGCGGTCGCCGCTGCCGAGATGGGCCTGCTGGCCGGCGCCGACCGGGTCGAGGGCACGCTGTTCGGCAACGGCGAGCGGACCGGCAACGTGGACCTGGTCACGATCGGCCTGAACCTGTTCACCCAGGGCGTCGACCCCGAGCTGGACTTCTCGGACATCGACGCGCTGCGCCGCACCGCCGAGTACTGCAACCGGCTGCCGGTGCACGAGCGGCACCCGTATGTGGGCGACCTGGTGTACACGGCGTTCTCCGGCTCGCACCAGGACGCGATCAAGAAGGGCACCGAGGCGCTCGGCGTGGGCCCGACCGGCGGCGAGGCCGACTACGAGGCGTGGGAGGTGCCGTACCTGCCGATCGACCCGTCGCACCTGGGCCGTACCTACGACGCGGTGATCCGGGTCAACAGCCAGTCCGGCAAGGGCGGCGTGGCGTACGTGATGAAGGCGGAGTACGGCCTGGAGCTGCCTCGGCGGCTCCAGATCGAGTTCTCCAAGGCCGTGCAGCACGTGGCCGAGGACACCGGCACCGAGATCTCCCCGGCGCAGATGTGGGAGGCGTTCGACGCGGCGTACCTGACCCAGATCGACGACGACCAGGCATCGTCCGGCGCCAAG
>JAEZAI010000572.1 GCA_023427825.1 Actinomycetes bacterium | reverse complement strand
GCGGTGAACATGGAGTGCAGCGCGGGCGACGGCGTGTGGTGGACCAGCAGCAGACGGGCCACGTCGCGCTCCTGCCGGTCAGGCGCTCGCGCCCGCCCGACCCAGGTCGGACTCGGCGGCCACGACGAGCGACTCACCGGTGGCGCCGTCGGAGAAGAAGGCGGTGCCGATGTCCAGCACCAGGGACATCGCGTCGCCGCCGACCTCGACCGGGAACGCCGCGCCGCTGCGGATCCGTTCGAGCAGCCCGCCGACCGACTCGGGCTGCAGCGACGAGCAGCCGAGCAGGAAGCGCGCCGGCGGCTCGAAGCCGAGCACGTCGCGACCGCGCACCACCCGGTCGAGGCGGGCCTCGACCTCCCGCACGGCCTCGTGCGCGCCGTCGGCGTCGGTGCCCGACAGCGCGTCGAACCCGGCGACCTCGACGACGATCACGGCCGGGTTCAGCCCGTTGCGCACCAGGTGATGGACCTGATCGACGACCGCGTCACGGCGCGGGAGCTTGCTGGGCTCGCGGGTCTCCGCCATGTGAAGCGACGGTACCCCCTCGCCGACCATGGTGCGGTGGGCCGTCCTGCCCAATCGGCGCTGCGGATCCGTGCCCGCATGGCGGGCGGCGGCCGCGCGAGGTCACGGTGTCAGCCCGGGCGGTTGCCCCAGATGCCGACGAAGCTCACCATCTCGCCCGGGTAGCCGCCCAGGTTGTGGGTCAGCGCCAGCCCTCGGTCGATCGTGTCGATGCGCCGGTCCTCGGGCGCCTCGCCTCGGAGCTGCAGCCAGCACTCGAACAGCATGCGGAGTCCCGACGCGCCCACCGGGTGGCCGAACGACTTGAGGCCGCCGTCGGTGTTGACCGGCAGCTCGCCGTGGAGGTCGAACACGCCGGCCTCGCAGTCCTTCCACGCCTGCCCCCGCGCCGAGAAGCCCAGGTCCTCCATGAGCACCAGCTCCGTCGGCGTGAAGCAGTCGTGCACCTCGGCCATGGCCAGCTCGTGGCGCGGGTCGGTGATGCCGGCCTGGGCGTAGGCGTCCTCGGCGGCCCACTGGCACTCGTCGAAGTGCGTGTAGTCGTAGTCCGCGTCGAGCAGGCCCGAGGCGTTGCCGGCCACGAAGCTCAGCGCCTTCACGTAGATCGGCGTGTCCGTGTACTTGTGGGCGTCCTCGGCCCGCACCACGATCGCACTGGCGGCGCCGTCGGCCACGCCCGCGCAGTCGAACACCGAGAGCATCCCCGCGACCGACGGCATGGCGCAGATGGCGTCGACGTCCATCTCCCTGCGGAACTGGGCCCGCGGGTTCTTGGCGCCGTTCGAGTGGTTCTTGCTGGCGATGCGGGCCAGCACCCGGCGCAGCTCGCCCGGATCGACGCCGTACTTCTCCGCGTACGCCGGTGCCACCAGCGAGAACATGGCCGCAGCGGTGAGCGTTCGGTTGGTGCCGTCGGTGGGGATCGGGAAGGCGTTGAGCCCCTGGTAGCCCGAGTCCTTGACCTTCTCCACGCCGACCGCGGCGGCCACGTCGTAGGCACCGGACGCCACCGCGTAGCAGGCCTGGCGCAGCGCCTCGGAGCCGGTGGCGCAGTAGTTCTCGACACGGGTGACGGGCTTGCCCTTCAGCTTGAGCGGAGCGGACAGCGTGACGCCCGACATGCCGGACTGCGCGGTGCCGAGCCACCAGGCGTCCACGTCGGCGATGTCGATGCCGGCGGAGTCGAGACCTGCGTGGGTGCCCTCGACGACCAGGTCGTCCAGGCCCTTGTCCCAGTGCTCGCGGAACGGCGTGCAGCCCATCCCGACGATCGCGACCCGGTCCTTGATGCCGTGGCTGGCCATGTCAGCCCTCCCCCGCCGTGTTGGCGCTGCTCCCGGCCGCCGCGGTCGCGGGGCGGGCCTTCCAGAAGTAGTTCGCGATGCCGTCGGCGGCGTTGAGCCGACGGAACGTCATCTCGACCGTCATGCCGATCGACACCTGGTCCGCGGTGACGTCGGTGAGCTCGACCGGCAGGCGGCCGCCGCCCTCGAAGTCGCAGACGGCGAACACGATCGGCGGCGAGGGCGAGTACGCCAGCGAGTCGACCGTGAACGTGGCGACCGTGGCCGGCACGTCGGCCATGGGTGCCGGGTCCATGTCGTCGACGGCGCCGTTGGAGAAGCTCACGCGTGCCGGTGGCAGGTGCAGCGCGTCGCTCTGACGGTCGCGGCTGCCGACGAACCCGTACTTCCAGTCGAGCCGGCGCTCGGCGGCCGACGCCGACATGCGGGCGGGCTCGGGGCGGTTCGGGGGTTGGACCGGCAGGACGCCGCGCCACGACAGGTACTTGGCGTACGGCAGGGAGTCGTCGCCCCCGGTCAGCTGGTCGGCCACGGTGGGCACCGATGCGACCGACGGCTCCTCGGTCCGGCGGAACAGAAAGATGGCGGCGCCGTCGGCCAGCGCCACCAGCGCCACGACCTGACCCGGCGAGGCCTGCTCGACCAGGTCGGCGAGCAGGACGAGCGGATGCGCGGCGCCGGTGAAGCCGACCGTGGCGTCGAGGCGGTCGGCGAGGTCGACGCCGGCGGCACCGAGCCGCTTCGCCAGCGGGGCGCCGGCTCGGACGTGCGGCGCCGAGATGGCGACGCGGCTGACCTGGTCGACGTCGAGACCGGCGTCCTTGAGCGCGGCGTCCCACGCACGACCGGCGAGGTCGTCGTAGCGCTGCTGGCCGAAGCGCTCCTCCCAGGCGTGGGTGCGCAGCTCGCCCGGCGAGCGCCAGCGGTCCAGGAACTCCTGCGTGGCGGACCCTCCACCGACGTACTCCGCGAGCAGCGGGCCGTGCTCGGCGCCGGCCACGAGCACCGCGGCGCCCGCGTCACCGCCGCCCTTCTCCTCGACCGAACCGGCGGGACCGGTGCGGACGTCGGCGGCGGCCACCAGCACGCCCGGGTCGGTGGAGCGCAGTGCGGACC
>JAEZAI010000502.1 GCA_023427825.1 Actinomycetes bacterium | reverse complement strand
GGTCGGGGGCGAGCTGTCGACGACGACCGCACCGGCGTTCGACGGCCAGGAGCCGGCATCGGACGCGACCGCGGAGCGATCGCAGGCCGGCACCGCCAGTTCCATGCCGGTCCCCCAGCTCGGCGACTTCGCGTCGACCGCCGCACTGCTCGCAGCGGCGACCGATCCGACGCTGTGGAGCGTGGTCCCGTCGACCGATCTGCCGTGCCCCGAGCTCGCTCCGGCACGGATGATCGTCCGCATCGCCAACGCGTCGGTCGGCGGGCGTCCGGTCCTGGTCGTCCGCGACGACACCGAGGTGCGCGTCATCGACCTCACCACGTGCCGGGTCGACGGGTGATCCGGCACAGCCCGACGGAGCGGCCGGCCGCTCAGCTGTCGCCCCGGTTCCGGCCTGCCCCCTAGGCTCCCGCCCATGAGCGAGCCGACCGCGCCCTCCGCACCGCCGTCCACCTCGGAGCCGACGGCGGCGGGCGCTGCCTCCCGGCCGGCAGCGGCATCTGCCTCCCGGCCGGCAGCGGGCAACGGCGACTGGACCGACCAGGTCACCGACCTCATCGTCGACACGGTCGACAAGGTCCGGTCGCGGACCACCGGGCCGATCCTCGAGGTCTCGAAGGGGATGGTCTACGCGATCGTCGCCCTGATCCTGGCGCTGCCGATCGTCATCCTCTTCATGGTCGGTCTGGTGCGGCTCCTGACGATCTTCATCCCGGCCTGGGCCACCTACCTGCTCTTCGGGATCATCTTCGTGCTCATCGGTGTTGTCCTCTGGTCGAAGCGCGGTCGCATCCCCACCTGAGCGACGCCCGCCCTGCACCCCCGGTCGGCCCCGCCGCCCACCTCGAACGGAGTCACCAGCCATGCCCGACCTTCGCAACGTCGTCATCATCGGATCCGGCCCGGCCGGCCTGACCGCCGCCATCTACACCGCGCGCGCCGACCTGGAGCCGCTGATGATCGAGGGCGAGCCGTCGTCGACCAGCGACCAGCCCGGCGGGCAGCTCATGCTGACCACCGAGGTCGAGAACTTCCCCGGCTTCCCCGACGGGATCATGGGCCCCGAGCTCATGGGCAACTTCCGGGACCAGGCGCTGCGCTTCGGCGCCGAGATCCAGACGGCCAAGGTCTCCCGGGTCGACCTGTCGGAGCGTCCGTTCAAGGTCTGGGTCGGTGATCCCGAGGCGCCCGAGCCGACGTACCTCGCCCGCTCGGTGATCATCGCCACCGGGGCCAGTGCGCTGATGCTGGGCCTGGAGTCGGAGCGTCGCCTGCTCGGCCACGGCCTGTCCACCTGCGCCACGTGCGACGGCTTCTTCTTCCGCAACCAGGACATCGTCGTGGTCGGCGGCGGCGATTCCGCGCTCGAGGAGGCGATGTTCCTGACCCGCTTCGGGAAGTCGGTCACCGTGGTGCACCGCCGCAAGGAGCTGCGCGCCTCCAAGATCATGCAGGACCGCGCCTTCGCCAACGACAAGATCACGTTCCTCTGGGACACGGTCGTGGAGGACATCCTCGGCGAGCAGCGGGTCGAGGCGGTCCGGCTGCGCAACATCGTCACCGACGAGGTGGTCGACCACCCGGCAGCCGGCGTCTTCGTGGCCATCGGCCACCGGCCCAACACCGACCTGTTCGTCGACCAGCTGCCGCTCAAGGAGAACGGCTACCTGCAGACCGTGGACGGCACGTCGCGCACGGCCGTCGAGGGCGTGTTCGCCTGCGGCGACGTGCAGGACGACTGGTACCGCCAGGCGATCACGGCCGCGGGATCCGGCTGCATGGCTGCCATCGACGCCGAGCGCTGGCTGGAGGCCCAGGGCCACTGAGCCCGCTCCCCGGTGCACCACCGGCCCGCCGAGCGGTGCTGGAATGGTGGACCACCCACCCTGGTTGCACCTCGGTGGACCCGGGCGTTCCAGCACGGAAGGCCCCCACGACACCACCCCCGACGCGGCAGCCCGCCCCTTGGCGCCGGCTGCCCCGTCAGGCAGACCAGGAGGAGAGCCGCATGGGCTCCATCACCCAACTCACCGAAGCGACGTTCGACGAGGAGATCGGGAGTGCGACCGAACCGGTGCTGGTCGACTTCTGGGCGGAGTGGTGCGGTCCCTGCAAGATGATCGCCCCGATCCTCGAGGAGATCGCCCAGGAGCACGACGGCAAGGTGCGCATCGCCAAGGTCAACGTCGATGACAACCCGAACCTGGCGTTGAAGTTCAATGTGATGAGCATCCCCACCATGATCGTTTTCAAAGATGGGTCCGAGGACCAGCGCCTGGTCGGCGCTCGGGGCAAGCCGCAGCTGCTCGAGGACCTCAACACCTACATCTGATCCCCAGGCGCGTCCGGTCCCGACGGGCGCGCCTGACGAGGCCGGCGGGACCGGGCACTAGCATCGGCACGTCCCGGCCGCACGGTCGGGCGTGACCCCGGGAGCGATCATCACCCTCTCCGCCCTGCCCCTCCGGACCGGCGCCGCTGGCCCGGCCGTCGCCGACCTGCAACGACGGCTGGCCGCGGCCGGCCACGACCCCGGCGATCCCGCCGGCGAGTTCGGCGAGGGGACGCGGCGAGCGGTCGAGGGCTTCCAGCAGCAGTCCGGCCTGCGCAGCGACGGGATCTGCGACTCGTCGACCTGGGCGGCGCTCGTCGAGTCGGAGTTCCGCCTCGGCGACCGGCTGGTGTGCCTGCGCTCCCCCATGATGCGCGGCAACGACGTGGCCGAGCTTCAGCTGCGGCTGGGCGCGCTCGGCTTCGACGCCGGCCGTGTCGACGGCATCTTCGGGCCCGCCACCCGCGCTGCGGTCGGGGACTTCCAGCGCAACGCCGGTCTCATCACCGCCGAGGTCTGCGGGCCCGACACCGTCGAGGCGCTCATGCGACTCGAGGGAAGGGCCGGGCGGGCGAGCGTCACCGCGGTCCGGGAGCGGGACCGCCTCCGTCGGTCGCTCCGGTCGCTTAAGGCCCTGCGCGTCGCCGTGGGCGCGGACGAGGAGCTGCAGGCGATCATCGTCCGCCTGGCGGCGTCGCTCCAGGACGTCGGCGTGAGCACGGTGCTGCTGGAGGGCGACTGGTCGGTCCAGGCCGCCGGCGCCAACGACTTCGACGCGGACGTGTACCTCGGACTCACCCTGGCGCAGGGAACGGTCGTCGAGGCCAGCTACTTCGAGGTCCCAGGCTTCGCGTCCGCCGGTGGACGCCACCTGGCCGAGCTGGTGGTCAAGGAGCTCCCGGCCGCCCCGGGCTGGGACATCGGCGCGGTGACCGGGATGCGGCTGCCGATCCTCCGCGAGACCCGCAGCTCCGCGGTTCTGGTGCAGCTGGGCGATCGCGCCGCCGTCCACGAGAACCGCGACCTCGTGATCGCGTCGCTGCAACGGGCGTTGGAGGCGTGGGCGACCGACCCGGCGCCTGAGATGCAGCCCGCGGATGCTGCCGACGGCGCTCCGCAGGCTGCGACCACCCTCGACTGACCACCTCGACCTCGACCAGCACGTCAGATCGAGGTGGAGGGGGAGAACCTGCACCTCAGGTTCCACTTTCCCCAGACTTGTGCCCAGCCTGTGGACAACCTCCCTCGATGTGGACTGGAGAGCGCGACGGGGGTCGGAACGTTCACTCGGCCGCCGATTCCGGCGCCAGCGATGCTGACGGGCAGGCAGGCGGACGATCAGTCGATGATGCGGCGGTAGATCCGCTCCAGGTCCTCGAGGTTGGCGAACTCCACCAGGACCTTGCCGCGCTTGGCGGTCATCGTGATCGAGACCCTCGTGTCGAGGTGGTCCGCCAGCAGCTCCTCGAGCTCCAGCAGCCCCGGTGGGCGGAGCGCTGACGGCTTCGGGCCCGGCGTCGGGCTGGGCGATCCGTCCTCCTCGTCGACCTCGGCATCCAGCCCGGCTTCCAGCTCCAGGCGCTCCCGCACCAGCTGCTCGACGTCGCGCACGCTCAGGGCTTCGGCGACCGTCCGCTTGGCCAGCGCCTCCTGATACGCCCGGTCGGGGTGGCCGAGCAGGGCCTTCGCGTGACCTGCGCTGATGAGCTGCTCCCCGACCAACCGTTGGACCGCCGGCGGCAGCTGGAACAGCCGGAGCAGGTTCGTCACCGCCGAGCGGCTCCGGCCCACGCGCTGTGCCACCTGCTCCTGCGTGTAGGAGAAGTCCTCGATGAGCTGCTGGTAGGCAGCGGCCTCTTCGAGAGGGTTCAGGTCCTGACGGTGGAGGTTCTCGACCAGCGCCTGCTCCAGCGACGACACGTCGTCCGCCGTCCGGATCACGACCGGGACCGACCGGAGACCGGCGCGCTTGGCCGCACGCAGTCGACGCTCGCCCGCGATCAGCTCGTAGCCGTCGTCCAGCTCGCGGACGAGCACCGGCTGGAGCACTCCGAGCTCCTTGATGCTGTCCGACAGGCCCTCGAGCGACTCCTCGTCGAACGAGCGCCGGGGCTGCAGCGGGTTCGGCCGGATGGCCTCCACCGGCACCTCCGAGAGGCCGGCGGCCGCAGCGGACTCCGCGTCCTCCCCCGCGCCGGCGGGGATCAGCGAGGTCAGACCCCGCCCGAGACCACCCTTACGAGCCACCGCTGACCTCCCGTGCCAGCTCCCGGTACGCGACCGCCCCTCGGGAGCTCGGATCGAACGTCGTGATCGGCTGCCCGAAGGACGGTGCCTCCGACAGCCGGATGTTGCGAGGGATCATGTTGCGGCAGACCTTGGGCCCGAAGTGGGCCCTGACCTCCGACACGACCTGCTCAGCCAGCCGGGTCCGGCTGTCGTACATCACCAGGACGATGCCGCTGATCTCCAGCTCCGGGTTCAGGTTCGTCCGCACCAGATCGACGTTGCGCGTGAGCTGGGCCAGACCTTCCAACGCGTAGTACTCGCACTGGATCGGGACCATCACCTCGGTCGCTGCCACCAGGCCGTTCACGGTCAGCAGACCGAGCGACGGTGGGCAGTCGATGAGGATGTAGTCGTAGTCGTCGATGATCTCGGCGATGGCCCGCTTGAGACGGCCCTCGCGGCTGAACGCCGGGACGAGCTCGATCTCCGCTCCCGCCAGGTCCAGGCTGGCCGGCGCCACGAAGAGGTTCCGGACCTCGGTGGGCTCGATGCAGTCCTCCAGCGGCACGTCGTGGAGGAGGACGTCGTACATGGTGTGATCGAGCGTCCGGTAGTTGATGCCCAGACCGGTCGTGGCGTTGCCCTGGGGATCCAGGTCGATCACGAGCGTCCGGTGGTCCAGCTCGGCGAGCGCCGCGCCCATGTTGACGGTCGTCGTCGTCTTGCCGACGCCCCCGTTCTGGTTGGCGATCGCGATGACCCGGGGGAGTGGCCGGCCGGACACCCCGCTGGGTCCGGCAGCGACCTCGGGCTCCACCGCCGCCGTCAGATCCGGGACGAGAGCCTCCTCACCGTCGGTCGAGGACGCGTCCCCGCTGGGTCCTACAGACTCGGTGTCGGACAAGTTGACCACCGGCTCGTCGTACCGATCCGACGGGTGCGGGATCGGGCTGCTGCTCGGGGCCGGGCTGCCGCCCGGAGCAGGCTCCGGCCGTGAGGGCTCGAGCGAGGGCGGGGGACCGGCCGTCGTCGGCGCCTCGTCCGCACCGAGCGCGACCGTCGATCCGTCATGAGCACCCGACTCGGGTGGCAGGTCAGACATCCAGAGCTCCCAATGGAGGGTTCCCACGTCCGCAGCAGCTGTCTGCAGGACGCACCCCTCGTGAGGGGTCCTCCGGGTCGACGACGGCACCGGCCAGACGCGGTGCGTCCCCATCCTTCCGTTCAGGAGCGGTGGGGGTCAAGCACCCTCGACAGCGCGCGTGTTCCACGTGGAACGATCGGCGGTGCACTGCGCTGGCGCGTTTGCGCGTTCCACGTGGAACACCGCGGCCCGTGGAGGGCGGCGCACCGCCTTGTTGGGGGAATCCGACAGATCATCCGTCGAGATCCCCCAAGTTCGGGGGTCAGAACGCCGGGCGGCGGGCGGGGACGCCCACTCGGCGGGGCAGCGCGTCCGGGCAGGGGGCGATCACGTCCAGGCGGCGAACGGTCGCGCCGTCGCGCCGCCAGGTGTCCCCGGGGCGCAGCCCCATCTTCTCGAGCGCTGCGGCCGGCCAACGATCGGGGTCGCCGCCCGGGGGCTCGCTCACCAGCAGCCTGGATCCCACTCCGGCCAGGAACCCGACCGCGCATTCTGCTGTGACCGCCGGCGGGCCGAACGAGCGGGCGGTCACCACGCTGACGGCGCCTCGGAGCTCGGGCTCGCGGGCCAGCTCCTCCGCCCGGCCGCGCACGATCGACACGCGTCGGTCGAGCTCCAGCTCCTCGACGGCCCAGCGGAGGAAGTCGGTGCGCTTCTGCGCGGCATCGAGGAGGACGACCTTCAGGTCCGGCCGTTCGGCGGCGAGAACCAGGCCGGGTACCCCGCCGCCGGCACCGAGGTCGAGCAGGTGCAGTCCGGCTGGCTCGGGCGCTCCGACCGGCGCACCCGGCACGCTCGACTCCGGAGCGTCGGGAAGTCCATCGAGGAACGCTGCCGCGTGTCGCACGTGTGCGTCGACGTCGCCCGGGCCCAGGAACCCGAGCTCCCGCGACCGCAGGAGGACGTCGCGCAGCGCGCCCGCGGGGACGCCGTCGGAGAACGGGTCCGGACGCGGGACGGGCACCCCGTCGGGGTGCCCGTCCGATCCGTCCCGGGCGTGACCGTGGTCCGCCATGGGTCCTGCTCCTCGCCGGCTCACGCCGGCTTGAGCACCACCCGCCGGCGAGGATCCTCACCGATGGAGTTGGAGGCGACGCCGTCGATCTCGGCCACCGTGTCGTGGACGACCTTTCGGTCGGGACTGGACATGACCTCGAAGGTCACCTCGATGCCGTCGTCCTTCACCTGCTGGGCGGCATCGGTGACGAACGCGGCGAGCTTGGTGCGGCGGAGCTCGCGGACACCGGACACGTCGAGCACGACCTTGGCGTGCTCACGACCATCGGCGTGGCGCTGGAGCACGTTGCGGGCGATCTCCTGGATGGCCTCGAGGGTGCCCAGGCCGGGACCGATGAAGAGACCGACCTCGCTTCCCTCGATCGAGGCACGCAGGACGTCGCCGTCGATCGTGGCACTGCTCGTCACCTCGAGCCCGAACGCCTGACCCAGTCCGTCGAGGAACGTGGTCACCGCCTCGCACTGCGCTGCTTCGTCCATGACCTCACGCTCCTTCTGCGGTGCCGAGCTTCGACCCCCGCGATCCCTCCCACCGCCGGGGCCTCCGGCATCGGCAGCATCCTTGCTCTCTGACCGGTTCTCCGAGCGGTCGTCGCTCCGGCCCTCGCCGTTGCGACCGCCCTGACCGCCCCGGCCCCCGCGGTTGCGGTTCCGCGGACGGCTGCCCCCGCCCGAGGCGGTCTCCTCGTCCGTCGCCGTCTCGGACTCGGCTGCCGAACCTCCGCCGGACCCGGAGCGCCCACCCGACTTGGTGCGCTTGCGTCGCTCGGGCTTCGGCCGTGGCGCCCGGGGCGCCACGCGGGCGCGAACCCGGCCGACGCCCCTGGTCCGGCCGAACAGGCCCGACCTGGGCTCCTCGATCACTTCGAACTCGGCGTCCTGCTCGTCGACGCCGAGGCGGTCCAACGCCGCCTCCTTGGCCTCTTCGACGGTCTTGCCGGTTGTCTCGACCCACTCCACGGTGGCACTCACTCCTTCTCGTCGCCGTCGCCGGCGCGTCCGTTGCCGCTGTCCGACTTGCCACCACGACCGCCGCCCCGCGGCTCCCCCGAGCGGCGCTGGTTCACCGACCGCTTCGCACCCGAGCCCGACCGACGTCCGGCGCTGCCGGATGTCGTGGCGTTCTGGCGGGCCTTCTGGCTCCGCACGGAGGTTCCCTCGCGGGTGCCCTCGGTCATGGCGTCCTTGTCCGCTCGGTCCTTCTGTCCGGACCGGCTCTTCTGGCTCCCGCCGGCCTTCTTGGCCGACGTGCCGTTCTGACTGCTCTTGCCGTTGTCGGCGTTCTTGCCCTTGCCGACGGCGGCGGTGCCGCCATCGCCCTTGGAGCCCTTGCCGGAGCCGCCCTTCTCGGAGCCCGTCGTCTCGATCGGGTCGTTCGCGTGCTCCTTCCGGTACACCGACCGCGTGATGTAGGCGTTCGTACCGATCCGGCAGAAGTTCTGCGTGGCCCAGTAGAGCGCCAGGCCGGACGGGAACCCGAACGAGAACACCGGCAGGAAGAACGGCATGATCTTCATCAGCATCTGCTGCTGCGGGTTGACCGCCGTGTTCTTGTTGCGGGACTGCAGCTGGCGGTTCTGGTACACGCCGGTCACGAGGATGACCACGAGCAGGAGCAGGTAGGGGACCGCGATCAGCAGGCCGATCTTCAGGGCCTGGGCCGCGGAGACCGCCAGGTCCATCCCGAAGAAGTTCATCGTGTTCGTGCTCGACAGCGACTGGTACAGGTCGGTCGAGTGGTTCAGGTGCTCCGGGCGGAAGTACTGATCGGTGAAGATCCACGGGGTGAGCTCGACGCCCTGCTGCACCTGGCCGGCGATGTGGCCGATCCCGGAGCCCAGACCGCCCTGCCGGGTCGTGAGCCCACGCAGGAGCTGGTACATGATGATGAACACCGGCATCTGCGCGAGCAGCGGGAGGCAGCCGCCCAACGGGTTGATCTTGTTCTCCCGGTAGAACTTCATCAGCTCGGCGTTGAGCTGCTCGCGGTCGTCCTTGTACTTCGCCTGCAGGCGCTTCATCTCCGGCTGCAGTCGCTGCATCTGCAGCATGGAGCGGGTGCTCTTCACCGTGAGCGGCGTGATCAGCACCATCACCAGGACGGTCAGGAGCATGATCGAGATCCCGTAGTTGGGGATCAACGTGTAGAAGAAGTTGAGGACGCTCCCCAGCGCCTCGAAGAACTGTTCGAACATCAGACTGCCTCCCTGGCCGTCCCGGTCGTGTGTACGTCCGCGTACACCGTGTGCGGCATCGCCGTGGTCATGTGGTCGTCCCGTCCTCGGGTCGTGCGTCGGCGTCGGTGTCGGCCGGCCCGGCTGCCGCTGTGCCGCGGCGGGGCGGGAC
>JAEZAI010000460.1 GCA_023427825.1 Actinomycetes bacterium | reverse complement strand
GTGCTGTGGCGCGCGGGGCGCGCCGTCGCCGGTGCGGGGGCGGCGGGCGCGGACCGACCGGTGTCGCTGCCGGTCCAGGCGCTCGACCACGGTGTCGGCCATCTGCTGGCCGCCGCCGCGTGCCGGGCGTTGACCCGCGTGGCGGTCGACGGCGTCGCAGCCGACGTGCGTGGTTCGCTCGTCGGCGCCGCCAACGTCCTGAAGGCCTGCCGGGCGGCCGACGACGGCGTGCCGGCCGGGGTCACGATCGGGGACGCGCCGCTGGAGGGCGGCCTGACGGCATGGGGTCCGCTGCGGCGCGCACCGCTCGCCGGTCGCATCGATGGCATCACACCGGCGTGGTCGATCGATGCCGGACCGCTCGGCCGTCACCCCGCGACGTTCGCACAGGGCTGAGCCTCACCCCGAGGCCATGCGCGAGACGCGCACGGTCACGGGGTCAGGCAGGTGTGTCCGTTGCCCTCGGGATCCGGACCCCACATGCCGCCGGCCATCTCGCACTCCGCCGGCGAGTGCGGGATCTGCTCCGGGGACTGCTCGTCGCCGCCCTTGACCACGACGGCGATCAGCACGACGGCTGCGACCGCCAGCACGCCGATGATGACGCTGCGAACTTCCTCCACGTTCCAGTGGTCGCGCCGGTCCCGCGAGGTGGAATCGGTAACCCGTACGCGTCTTCAGGATCTCTTCAGGCGACCCGCGCGTCCTGCCGGGCCGGACGAGCGCGCAGCGTGAGCGCCCGAACGCAGGACGACACCTGGTAACCGCGACGCCGGTGGGAGGCTCCTCTCCGATGATGAGGCTCGACGAGGATCGCGACCGGTGGGTGGCACTGGTTCGAGGTGCCCAGGCCGGCGACCCCCCGGCCAGGGCACCCCTGATCGCCCGCTTCGAGAACCTCGCGGTGGGCTCGGCCGTCGGTCTCTGCGGCGATCTCGACGAGGCTCCCGACATCGCACAGGAGGCCTTCGCCACGGCTGCTCGCCACATAGGGAGCCTCGAGGATCCGATGGCGTTCCCGGCGTGGCTCCTCACGCTGGTCCGGAGTGCGACGACCCGGAGGGCTCGCCGTCGCCGTCATGGCACAGAGCCGCTGGATGCGCTCGGCGACGACCACAGGGGTGTCGCTGCGACGGGTGGCCAGGATGGCGAGCCGGAGCGGACCGTCATCGCCCGGGCGGAGGCGGCTCAGGTCCGGCAGCTGATCGAGGAGCTGCCTGAGGGCGAGCGGTGCGTGGTGGCCCTGCACTACGTGGCGGACATGCCGTACACGGACGTCGCCGCCTTCCTCGGTATCTCCGTGTCGGCAGCGAAGAAGCGGGCGTGGGCCGCCCGCACACGGCTGAAGGAGCAGCTGCCCGTGGCGACCGATGCGTTGGTTGCCGCCCGCCCTTCCCGCACGACCGAGGTTCGCGACTCGATCCTCGTGTTCCAGGCGATCCGCGCCGGGGATGCCGACCTGTTGGACCGCCTGCTCCGTCGCGATCCGTCGCTGGCGAACGCCAGGGAGGACTGGACGGCTGCCGAAGGGTTCGGGTCGAACCTCTCGTTCTCCGAGGGCGCAACCGCGCTGGTCCGTGCGGTCAGGAGCGGCGACGTGCGACTGCTTCGATTGCTGGTTGAGGCGGGCGCCGAGGTCGATGGCGTCTGCGGCTGCGCCGATCGCGAGAGCGCGTTGATCACAGCGGTGAACCTCGGGGCCGTGGACGCTGTGGAGTACTTGTTGGAGCAAGGGGCTCCCGTTGATGACGTCGCCTTCGACGGCGGCTCCACCGCGCTGCACGTCGCCGTCCACCGCGAGCGACACGAGCTGGTGCGGTTGCTGCTCGCAGCCGGAGCGGACCCGACCGTCGAGGATGGCAGCGGTCGAACGGCTGCCGACTGGAGCATCCTCAAGAACCGGCGTCGACCGGCGACGCCCCTCGGCGACCTTCTCACGACGGGCATCCGAGCCGTCGATCTGTTCGCTCCGTCCAGGCGCGGCGCGCTGGTGCACATCCCTCCGGCCTATGGCCTCGGCGCGATGCGGACGGTCTACGGGATCGTCGATGCGTTCGACGCCCGGTTCTGGATGCTCGGTTTCGAGCACGGCCCCTTCCAGGTGCACGAGTTCGGACTCGAGGTCCGCGAGAGCGGAACCCCGTCGACCATCGACCTCGTGGGGCCGGGGCACCCCACGGAACGCCGCCACCAGTTCGCGACCACCCTCGAGCGCCTCACCGCCGATCCAGGCCGCAAGGTCGTGATGGTGGTGCCGGCGCCCGGACACGAGCACGACGTCACCGTCGCCCTACCGGGTCTCGCTGCTGCCCCCGACGTGCTGGCGACCGTCGTCGTGAGCCCGTTCACCGCCGGCTCGAGGGCGGTGCCCGAGGGCATCCCCGAGGGATTCGACGCTCGCATCACGTTCGACCCGGTCCGTGCCCGACGGCGCATGTGGCCGGCCGTCGACCCTTCTCGAACCGGCGTACGAGCCAGTCCGAGCGCGCGCCATGAGCGCATCGCTTCCGCCGCACGCGAGGCGCTCGGCGCGTACGGCCTCCTCGACCCGTCGTTCGACCTGCCCGACCCCACGACGTTCGAGGACGTCGCCGCTGCCGAGGCGGCCCAACGCCTGGTCCGCTACCTGTGCCACTCGTTCAGGCCCTTCGAGCACCTCGCCGCGGCACCCGCCGCCGACACGACGATCGACGAACTGCTGGACAGCGTCGAGGAGATCCTCGACGGGCGCGAGGCTCGGCGGACCGGGACCCGGCGCAGCGGCGCCGCGACGCGTGAGGCATGACTCGTCGTCGACCGGCCGCAGCGGTCGAGACCATCTCAGCCGGCGGAACCGACCTGCGCTCCCGAGGCCGATGGTCTGATTCGCTGAACCTCGGATCGCAGCGTGACATCTCGGTCGCGTAGGAGGAGGATCGAGGAAGAGCGCGCACGACCGCCGTGCGCGACCGGGCGCCCGGAGGTGCCGGTCGCCCAGGGAGGGGAGTCACCATGCGCCTGTTCACGCGCACGATCCACCTTGCAGGACCGCCCGCCGACATCCTTTCGTTCTCGACCGAGATGCGGTCGTTCGTGAGCGATACCATCGGGATCGAGGTCGGGCTCTGGTCCATGCAGTTCGGTGCACCTCTCGGCACGCTGGTCTACTCGGCCAGGGTCGAAGGGCTCGCACATCTCAACGCCATCGACGCGCAGCTGATGGGAACAGCCGGCTACCACGAACGTCTCGCCAAGGGCGCAGACTTCGTCACCGGTCCGGCCCAGGACTCGCTCGGCACTCCGCTCCACGGCGGTGATGGCGACATCCCTCCCGTCGGATCGGTCGTCATCGCGACCCGAGCTGTGGTGCTCGGAGGTCGCTACACCGAGGCGATCACCTGGGGCACCGACATGGCGATCCACAGCGAGAAGGTGACCGGCAACCCGGTCGGCTTCTACATGGACACCTTCGGGCCGTTCGGAGGGGTGTCCTGGCTCAGCGCGGCGCCCGATGCCGAGAAGGCCGAAGTCGCCGGCGACAAGCTGAACGCCGACACCGAGTACCTCGAGAAGCTGTCGGACGTCGGCCACCTGTTCGTCGCCGCCTCAGGGCATCGGAGCATGGCGACCCGGATCGCCTGACGCTGCCCGGATCCGCGTCACCGAGGCGGATCTAGGCTGCGCGCATGGGACTCACCGATGGGATCGGTCAGCCGGGAGCCACTCCCCACGCAGAGGCACTCGCCCATGCCCAGCACGGCGTGGCCATCTACTGGCGTCCCGGCTGCCCGTTCTGCTCCCGGCTGCGGATGGCCGTGCGCCACCACCGCGACGACATCGCGTGGGTCAACATCTGGGACGACGAGGCCGGACGTTCCTACGTCGCGAGCGTCAACGGCGGCAACGAGACGGTGCCGACCGTGCTCATCGACGGACGACCACACACCAATCCTCGCCCGGCGGTCGTCAAGCGAGCGCTCGCCACCGGCTGACCTGCGGCCGGCTCCGGCGGGGCAGCGGCTTGTCCCCGGTGAGCGCGCACCGGGGATCTCGTCACGGCGCCCCGACCGCTGCACGGGGGACGAAGCCCAACACGTCGACCTGGGCGGCGAGGAGTCCGTCGGGGCCGTTCTCTGTCCACGGCAGCGACAGTGCCTGAGGCTCGGATCCCGGTTCGTCGAAGTGCGCGACCGGGACCGAACCCGGGCCGAAGTACCCGGTGACGCCGGTAGCGACTGGCCAGACGATGGCGCCGTTCGGGGCGAGCACCCCGTACCCGGTCCCGTTGGCGTCCCCGACGTCTCGCCGGCCGTCGCCGTCGGGCTCGACCGACTCGATCACGGCGCGCTGACCCACGGGCGGCCACGTCGAGATGTCGAGCTCGATCCAGACCGACAGGATGCGGCCCTGTGAGCTCCAACCGATCGGTGCGACCGCCTGGCGCACCAGCGGCGCCGTCGACTCGTCGGTGGCCGACACCAGCTGGGGTTCGGCGCCCGGGACCGCGGCGAGCGTGTAGAGCTCGTTGTCGATGACGGCGACGACCGCTCCTGAGTCCGGGCTCCAGGCGTCGGCGCCGATGCCGACGGAGATCGCTTCCCGGGTGGCCTCGACGATGGTCTCGTAGGTCACGGCATCGAAGATGCGCAAGGTCGGTGGGGCGCCGAGCGGCTGGTGCAGCCCGTAGAGCATGGTGCCGTCCGGCGAGAAGACGGCGGAGTTGAACATGTCGGTGCCCGGGATCTTGGTGCAGTCGTCTGCGGCGACGCTGTCGCACATCTCGAGCCAGTGGTTCTCGAAGTCGATACCGGCGCTCCGCACCAGGCGGCCCGAGGCGTCGATCTGGTTCGCGGCCTCGGCCAGCGCCGCACGATCCTCCAGGTCGTTCCAGTCCAGCTGGCGGTGCCACGTGTCGGTGGCGGCGTACAACCGGGTGCTGTAGTCCAGGCCGCGTACCGCCACGATCGCGGCGTGGTCCTCGGCGCCGATCGGCTCGGTCGCGAGCCTCGGCGCGACCGGCAACCCGCCGTCCCCGGTCGTCGTGGTGGTGGCCGGCCCCGGACCGGGAGGGGCGCAGGCCCCTGCGACGAGTGCGATCCCGGCGACGGCCGCGGCGACGAGCAGCTTCCTCATTGTTCCCCCCGATGGACCACCCCGGGCCCGTTCGGACATCGTGGCACAGAAGCCTCACCCGATGTCCGAACGGACATCCGACGTGGCGACATTCAGCGGGGGTGGCGAGCTACTGCAAGGCGCTGCGCAGGGCGTCGAGCTGCCCGGGAACGACGGTCCAGACGGTCCATCGGCCCTGCTTCTCGCCGCTGATCAGACCCGCGGCGGCGAGGATGCGGGTGTGGTGCGAGATCGTCGGCTGGGACTTGCCGAGGGGCTCCTGGAAGTCGCAGGAGCAGACGGAGCCGCTGGCCGCGATCATCGAGTACATCTTGAGCCGGACCGGGTCGGCGAGGGCGTGGAGGATGCCGGCCAGCTGGTCGGCGTCGTCGTCGCTGAGCTCGCCGCCGGTGACCGGGGCGCAGCACGCAGCGAACGTCGTGGGCCGGGCAGCTTCTGCATCGACAGCCATCGATGTCAGGGTAGCCACCGAGCGTGCGCCGGCGCAGGCGTGGAACGTCGAGCCCACGGCGCCGGCGCAGGGCGCCGTCCGGGCGGTGAAAGACTCAACGAAAGTTGACTCGTTTTGTGTTGAGTGATCATGCTGTGATGGTGGACGACCTCGAGACACGTGCGAAGCGGTTGGAGGCGTTGAGCGACGTGGTGCGCCTGTCGATCGTCGACGAGCTCGCCGCGGCTGACCGGGCACCGGTCGAGTTGCGCCGCCGTTTCGGCCTGGAGTCGAACCTGCTGGCGCACCACCTCGACGTGCTCGAGGACGCCGGTCTGGTGACGCGGTCCCGCTCGAGCGGCGACGGGCGGCGGCGCTACGTGCACCTCCTGCGCCGAGCGCTCGATGGCCTCCTGCCTGCCCCCGCACTGCCGGTCACCGACGCGCTGTTCGTCTGCACCCACAACTCGGCGCGCAGCCAGCTTGCCGCCGCCGTGTGGCGGGACGTCGCCGGCACCGACGCGACCTCCGCAGGCACCCACCCGGCCGACCGGGTCCATCCAGGCGCAGTCGCGGCTGCGCAGCGGGCCGGTCTCGACCTCGACGGCGCCGAACCCCGGTCGCTCGATGGCGTCGGTCTGCCTGCGCTCGTGGTGACGGTGTGCGACCGGGCGCATGAGGAACTGCCGGGGCATGACGACTGGCTGCACTGGTCGATCCCTGATCCGGTGGCGGCCGGGGACGCCGGGGCGTTCGACGACGTGGTCGCGGAGCTGCGCGAGCGGATCACCGCGGTGGCCGCGAACGAAACGAGCCCAGCGTGAGCCGCACGGTGCGCTCCTCCGACGACGACCTGAGCGTCGCACCGGAGACCGGCACCGGAACGCTCCGCCTCGACGTCACGCGTCGCCTGGTGGCCGAGGGCCTCGGCACCGGGTTCCTCATCGTGGCCGTCATCGGCTCAGGCATCGCAGCGTCGCGGCTGTCGTCCGGTGACGTCGGCCTCCAGCTGCTCGAGAACGCCGTCGCCACCGCCGGTGCGCTGGTCGGGCTCATCCTGATGTTCGGCGCCGTCTCCGGGGCGCACTTCAACCCGGTCGTCACGCTCGTCGACCGGCTGCTCGGCACGACCACCACTCGCGACACGGTCCTCTACGTCATCGCCCAGGTCATCGGCGGCTGCCTCGGCGCCGTGGTGGCGAACCTCATGTTCGAGCTGCCCGCCATCGAGCTCTCGACCAAGGACCGGTCGTCGCCGGCGCTGTGGCTGTCGGAGGTCGTGGCGACCGTCGGCCTCCTGCTGGTGATCCAGGGATGTGTGCGCACCGGGCGGTCCAACGTCGTCGCGTTCGCCGTCGCGGCGTGGATCGGCGGCGCCTACTGGTTCACCAGCTCGACCAGCTTCGCCAACCCCGCCGTGACCATCGCCCGGACCCTCTCGGACACCTTCGCCGGCATCGCCCCGTCCTCAGCGCCGATGTTCATCGTCATGCAGCTCATCGGCGCCGCCATCGCCGTGGCGCTCATCCGGCTGTTCTACCCACACCCCTCGACCTGACCGGAGCAGCCATGTCCGATCACCGCCCGGAAGTCCTCTTCGTCTGCGTCCACAACGCCGGCCGGTCCCAGATGGCTGCCGCGCTGCTCGCCCACCACGGCGGCGACCGCGTCGTGGTCCGCTCCGCCGGCACCGCCCCCGCCGAGGACATCAATCCCGCCGTCATCGACGCGATGGCCGAGGTCGGCATCGATCTGCGCGCCACGGGTGCGCACCCCAAGCGCCTCGAGGACGCCGCGATCCGGGCCTCCGACGTCGTCATCACCATGGGCTGCGGCGACGAGTGCCCCTTCTATCCGGGAACCCGCTACCTCGACTGGCTGCTGGACGACCCCGCCGGCCTCGGCATCGACGCCGTCCGCCCCATCCGCGAAGAGATCGACCGCCGCGTCCTCGAGCTCCTCGACGACCTCGTGGGCGCGCACACCCGAGAGGAGCAACCATGAGCACCGACCTGTCCGAGCTGCCGTTCGACCAGTACCCGATCGTGTGACGCGTCGCTGCACGCGAGTTCGGCCCTGAGACCATCGATCAGTGATCTGCACAATACATCGACATCTGTCGATGTATTGGATATGGTGACACGAACGGATCGACGAACGTCGATCAGAACCTACTGGAGGTTCCCATGTCACGCATCCAGCTCGCACTCAACGTCACCGACGTCGACGCCGCCGTCTCGTTCTACGAGAAGCTGTTCGACACGCCCGTCGCCAAGCGCAAGGACGGCTACGCCAACTTCGAGATCGCCGAACCGCCCCTGAAGCTCGTCCTCATCGAGGCCGCCGAGGGCGGCACCCTGAACCACCTCGGCGTCGAGACCCTCGTCGCAGGCGAGGTCGCCGCCGCCGAAGCCCGCCTGTCCGGCTTCGGCCTCGAGACCACCGGCGTGGACGACACCACGTGTTGCTATGCCACCAAGACCGAGACCTGGGTCACCGACCCCGACGGCGCCAAGTGGGAGTGGTACGTCAAGACCGGCGACGCCGAGCAGATGGCCAACTCCATCGACGACGAGGCGGGCATCTGCTGCGCACCGACCGCCGATCCCGCGGTGATCGGTGTCGCTGCGCCGGCCTCCGGCTGCTGCTGAACCAGATGGATCCGGGGTGGGACCTGAGGTAGCCGTATGGTCGTGCCAGCGGTGGCATGCCGGTATTGAGGTGAGCGTGAGTCTCCCCGACGAGGACGTCCAGTACCTCGATTCGTACGCTCAGACCCAAGGCCTCGAGTCGCGCTCCGCTGCTCTGCAGAAGGCGGTCAGACTGCTGCGAGCTTCCGAGCTCGGATCGGACTACGAGGATGCCTGGGCGGAGTGGGCCACGAGCGGGGAGGCCGAACTCTGGGATGCGGCGAACGCCGATGGTGTCGGCTGATGCGACGGGGTGAGATCCGCTGGGTAGATCTCGATCCGACCCGGGGAGCTGGGTACGACGAGCGGCGATCGGGCGTCCTCGTGAGCAACGACGGGGCCAACTCCGAGCACTTGACGAGGCTCTCCGCCTCCACCTCGCACTCTGATCGCCGACATCACGAGTCGATGGACCTCCGACCGGAGTCGATCCGGCACGACTCGCCTGCAGCGCTGCTCACTCGTCGTTGTCGGTCGGTTCCCTCAACGTCGCCGCGCCAGCCGCCTTCTCCACCTGCTCGACAAATGTGGCGCGTTGCGCGTCGTCCTTTATCTGGACGTTGTCGTATCGCGGGAGCAGCCCAGCGGACCCGTCGATGAGCTCTCGAAGAACGTCGGCGTGACCGGCGTGACGCTGTGTCTCTGCCGTGATGTGGACCAACACGTGATGCAGCGTCACCGCTTCGCCGCCCCACCAAGCAACCCGTCCCGGCGCGTCCGGCGACAACTCGGCGATGGCGCCGTCGGCCAGCGCCCACGCTCGTCGCGTGCCGTCGATGATCTCGGCGCTGGTCCGATCCGCATCCACCCAGAACTCGGCGTTCGGTCCTATGCCGGAGGTCAGCCACGACAGTGCCGGGTCAGTCGGCCGGTCGAACACCCCGATGAAGTAGCGGAGGTGTGAACAGGCGCTGTGCTTGACGAGGCCGAGCAGGTTCGTCCCGCTCGGCGTCATCGGCCGCCGCATGTCGTACTCGCCGAGCCCGTCGAGCTTCCAGAGCAGCGCGTCTCGAGCGTCGCGCAGGTAGCCGTGGAGCTCGGATACGACATCGTGCGCGGTCACGTCAGCATCCTCCCGCATGCGCTCATCGTCGCGTCCGCTGCCGCTCGGTGTACGGCTCGATGCGCACCGGTATCCGGCATTGTGTGCTGGTCGAGACGATGTCAGGCGAGATTGAGCGCCTGCTCGTGGAGCACGTCGGGCGCGAGGTCGGCCCCGTTGGGCCAGACGACGGTGCCGAGCTGGGGATCGACCGTGACCTGGGCGAAGTAGTCGACGTCGCGGAGCGGTTCGAACATCTGCCCCCTGGCAGCCTTGATGCGCGCCGACAGGTCGACGTCGCCGACGAAGCCGTCGGCGAAGCCGAGTCGCAGGCGGTATCCGCCCAAGTGTTCGACGGTGATGATCTCGTAGCCAGCGGTCATGGGAGTGGCTCGATGCTAGCCAGCGGTTCGTCTCGCTCGGCTCGCAGCCAATCTGCGATCAGCTCGTCGCGGTGCATCTCGGTCCATTCCTGGACAAGCCGAAGGGCTCGACGGGGAAGGAACCCGTGGATGATCTCGCCGCTGTCGATGGCGATCTGCGCCTGATCGTCGCCGTATCGCGCGTGGAAGTGAGGTGGCGGATGATCGTCGTAGAACATCGCGATCACGATCCCGTAGAACGCGGAGATCCGAGGCACCTGCCGAACGCATCCACGACCTGCGACACCGGTGACGGGCCGGAGTTGATGGGCCACTACATGTCGGACGCCGGGCGACCGCTGAGCCGGGAGTTGGACCTCTGCGCGATGGTTGCGCTGCAGGATGCGGCGGGCACCATCAACGGCGGCGGAGCGCAGTACTCGGCGCGGCCGGGTTGGACTGCGAATAACGCTCCGGGTGGGAGCCGAATAGCGCTCCCACCCCTTCGTGGAGCTGGGGGGAATCGAACCCCCGTCCGCCAGGCGGTCACCGAACCTGCTACGACCATTCCCGACTCTTCAGCTCACAGCGGCTGAACCGGCGGGTCGGCTGGCCCCGAAGGGCCCACTGCCGGGTCTTTCCCCGGCGTCAGCGTTCTTTCACGCCGTCAGCGGTCTCTCCCTGCGGTCCACCCCCACTTCTGTTGCCGGGCTGTGGGGGTCCGGCCCCGTGCGCCATCGCTGGTCACGATTTTCCTCTACGTCACCTGATGGATCAGGCGGCGAGAGCGAACTGCTCGTTATCGGCGGTTCTTGTTGTGTCCCTGTTTTACGAGTCCGAGACAACTCGGGTCGCACGCTCGACTTCCAGGTCCCGACGTCGAAACCAGTCAGCCCCGTGTGTGCAGTCGTCCATGGTACAGCCCGCCGTCGCGGGCCGAGTCGTCAGCTACGGCCGTAGATCGACGGGCCGAGCCACTCCTGCCACAGCCACCGCTTGTCCTGCGGATGCGACTCGCCGTGGAAGGCGAGGCTCTTCTCGATCGTCGGCGGGGCGGTCGCGTCCGCGCCGACGCAGACCCGGTCCGTCGGTTCGACCACGAACGCCCCCGGCACCGCCGCGGCGGCTTCCCGGAGGATGTCGTTGTACCAGCGGGTGTACTCGCCGGTCCGCGTCGGGGCCACGCCCTCGGGGCACACCCACGGAACGAACGCGGTCCGAGTGCCGAACGACAGCGCGACGTTCGCCCGGCGCACCAGCTCGTCGCGCAGCGCCGTGCGCATCTCCGGCGACATGGTCGCGAACGGTGCGCCGCCGCCGGGCGGGATCCACGCCATGTGCTCCCACCCTCCGCTGAACACGACCATCCACGTCGGCCGCTTCGTCAGGGCCTGCACCTCGCGCGCCGCCTGCTCGTTGCAGTAGCCGAGCGCGCCCGCACCCTCGTTGTCGGCATCGATGGGCGTGAAGCCCGGTGCGTACAGCACGCCGCAACCGATGAGCGCGGCCAGGTCGATCCGGGTGACGTAACCGGGGCGCTCGGCCGCCGTCGGCGTGGGGTAGGCGGCCGTGAAGCCGAGCGAGTCGCCCACGACGAGGATCGAGATCTTCTTCGGTGGCGCGGCGGCCGGGGCGGCGACCGTGGCCGGCGGCCCGGCAGGGACCGTGGCCTGCGCCGCAGCGACCTCGACCGGGGGCGGCGGCTCGGTCGGCGGTGGCGCGGTCACCGGCGCCGCCGTCGTCGTGGTCGTGCTCGGCGGCTCGGTGGTGGTCGTGGTGACCCGCTCGGCCCGGACGGGATCAGGGAGCCGGTCGGTCGAGATCTCGGTCGGGCCAGGACGGCTCAGCGTGATCGTGAGCGCGATCAATCCGACGACGACAGCCGCCCCGACGCACAACAGGGTTCCCGCTCGGCCCTGACCCACCCGGACATGATGCCCAATGGGCGTCCGAGGTATTCACTTCGGACCGGCAGCCGGGAAAGGTTGCTCAACCGCGCTCGCGAGCCCGGGCGATGTCCCTCGCGGCCTCTCGGTCGGCGTCCCGCTTGGCGATGTCCTGTCGCTTGTCGACCACGTTCTTGCCCTTGCCGAGGGCGAGCTCGACCTTCAGGCGGCCGTCCTTGAAGTACAGGCTGAGGGGTACGAGCGACAGCCGTTCGATCTGCATTCGCATGCGGATGCGGTCGATCTCGGTGCGGTGCAGCAGCAGCTTGCGGCGCCGGACCGGCTCGTGGCCCGAGTGCACCTGGGCCCGCGAGTAGGGGGCGATGTGCAGGCCGTTGAGCCAGACCTCGTCGCCGTCGACCGACGCCCACGCGTCGGTCAGCTGCACCTTCGACTCGCGCAGCGACTTCACCTCGCTGCCCTTGAGCACCACGCCGGCCTCGAACGTGTCGCCCAGCGTGTAGTTGCGCCGCGCCTGGCGGTTGCTGGCCACGATCTGCGTGCCGGTGGGCTTCATGGGGCTGCCTGTCGCATGGGGGAGACAACGTACCGCTCGACGGCGCCGCGGCCCCGGCTGGTTACGCTGCGCCCGTGCTGCGGATCACTCCAGAGCTCCACGTCCAGATGCAGGCGCACGCCCTCCAGGGGCTGCCGCTCGAGGCGTGCGGCCTGTTGGTGGGCGATCCGGGCAGTCCCGAGGCGCCGATCGTCCGCTTCGTGCCTTGCCGCAACGCGGCCGAGAGCGCCGTCGTCTACACGGTGCACCCCGTCGACCACCTGAAGGCCGACCGCGCCGCCGAGGACGAGGGACTGGCCATCGTCGGTGTGATGCACAGCCACACGCACACCGACGCGTACCCGTCGCCCACCGACGTCGCCTCGGCGCCCGATCCGAACTGGCACTACGTGATCGTGTCGCTCCGCGACGACGAGCCCATGCTGCGCTCGTACGTGATCGCGGACGGGACGATCGCCGAGGAGCGGGTCGAGCTCGTCGAGCCGTGAGCCGTGCGCGCTCCCGCCGTGTCGCCACCCGTCCCGTCGCCCGCCCACCCGTCGGGGTGAGTGGTCGGGGGCGGTCGCCAATCCCTACCATGCAGGTCAGGTTTCGGAGGCCTCTCGCATGACCGTCTACTCGTCAGTCCTCGATCTCATCGGCAACACGCCGATCGTGGACGTCAGCCAGCTCAGCCCCAATCCCGACGTCCGGATCCTGGCCAAGATGGAGGGCCAGAACCCCGGCGGGTCGGTCAAGGACCGCATCGCGCTGTCCATGATCCTGGACGCAGAGGCCGACGGGACGCTCACGCCGGGTGCCACCATCCTCGAGCCGTCGTCGGGCAACACCGGCATCGCGCTGGCGATGATCAGCCGCATCCGCGGCTACCAGCTCAAGATCGTGCTGCCCGAGAACGTGTCGATCGAGCGCCGCCAGCTGCTCGAGGTGTTCGGCGCCGAGATCATCCCGTCGCCGGGCTCCGAGGGCTCCAACGGCGCGGTCCGCCGAGCGCAGCAGCTGGCCGAGGAGCACCCCGACTGGGTCTTCCTCTACCAGTACGGCAACGAGGCGAACCCCAAGGCCCACTACCGGACCACCGGACCCGAGATCTGGGCCGACGTGCCCGAGATCACCCACTTCGTGGCGGGCCTGGGCACCTCGGGCACGCTGCTCGGCTGCGGCACCTACCTCAAGGAGCAGAACCCCGAGGTCAAGGTGCTGGCCGTGGAGCCGCCGTCGGGGGAGCAGGTCGAGGGGCTCCGC
>JAEZAI010000413.1 GCA_023427825.1 Actinomycetes bacterium | reverse complement strand
TCTCGCTCGGGCCGGTGCTGTTCCCGCAGATCCTGCGCGTCGACGGCATCAAGATGGGCGTCAACTACGGCTGCGGCAAGGTCCGGTTCCCGTCGCCCGTGCCGGTGGGCTCGAACCTGCGCCTGGGTGCGACGCTCGACGCGGTGGAGGACATCGGCGGCGGCTGGTCGCAGATCTCGATGACCTTCACGTTCGAGGTCGAGGGCGCGGCCAAGCCCGCGTGCGTGTCGGAGATCATCTTCCGCTACGCCGAGTGAGCCCGGGCCGGCGCCGCCGGCTGTGTGCTCCATCGCGCCGTCGCTGACCGCGATCAGGCCCGGAACTCCGGTACGACCCGCGTGCCGAACAGGCGCAACGTCGTGTCGTCCGGATAGTCCGAGCACCACGGCACCAGGCCGCCGCACCCCAGCGCGCGGTACTCAGCGATCCGCTCGCACACCTGCTCGGGCGTGCCGACCAGGTTGCCGGCGCGCCACGAGTCGAACGGCTCGCCCCAGAAGCTGCGACTGCCGCCGTCGACGATCTCCTGCTCGGTCTCCCGGATGTGCACCTCGGGCGACCACGTCATCGTGATCTCGTCGGGGTCGCGTCCGACCGCCGCGCAGTGGGCCCGCAGCACGTCGCGCTTGTGCGCCCACTCCTCGGGCGACCCGCCGAAGTTGGACCGGTCGGCGTGGCGCGCCACCACGCGCAGCGTGAGCTGCTCGCCGCCGCCACCGATCCAGATCGGGGGACGCGGGTCCTGCACCGGCTTCGGGTCGCACTGCGCGCCGCTCACCTCGAAGAAGCGGCCCTCATACGTGGCGTCGGGCTCGGACCACATGAGCTTGACGATCTCGACGGTCTCCCGGAGCATCCGGATGCGGTCCGCCGCCGGCGGGAAGTCGTAGCCGTACGACCGGAACTCCTGGTCGTACCAGCCGGCGCCGATGCCGAAGTCCAGGCGACCGCCGGAGATCACGTCCACGGTGGAGGTGATCTTGGCCACGAGCGCCGGGTTCCGGTACGCCGCGCAGCTCACCATCTGGCCCAGGCGGATGTGGGACGTGGACGCGGCGAGCGCAGCGACCGTCGTCCAGCACTCGAAGACGGCCTCGTGCGCGGGGACCGGCACGTTGTGCACGTGGTCATAGACCCAGATCGAGTCGAACCCCAGCTCTTCGGCGAGCTTCGCCGTCCGCACGGTGACCGCCCACTTGTCCTGCGGGTCGTCGATGCCGGCGAGCTCCATCTTCCAGCCCTGGGGGGCGAACACTCCGAAGATCATCCTGAGGAGACTATGACCGACCGGCCCCGGGCGGGTCGGGTGCCCGCGATCGCCCTCGTACAGTGAGCCGGTGCCGTCGACCGACCCCCGCCACGGCCGACCGTCGGGCAGCCTCCTCCGTCGACTGGCGGCGCTCGGGCTCGCCACGGCGGTCCTGGCCGCGGGCTGCGCGTCGGGGACCGACCAGGCGCTCCCCCGCATGTCGTCGGGCGAGCGTCCCGCGACCACCGATCCGACCGCTCCGCCCTCCACGGCCGACGAGCGGGAGCCCGGGCTGCCGGACGGGTGGCAGCCGGCGCCGCTGGAGTGGGGCGCCTGTGCGACGTCGCCCCGACGCGACGTCTCGTCCGCGCGATGCGCCACGTTGCGCGTCCCGCTCGACTGGTCCGACCCGTCGGGCCCGACCGTCGACCTGGCGCTCGCCGAGCTGCCGGCCACCGGTCCGGCGAGCGAGCGCCTGGGCACGCTGCTGACCAACCCGGGCGGGCCCGGTGGCTCCGGCGTGGAGTTCGTGGCGGCCGACCCGTTCGGCGGCGACCTGGGCCGCCGGTTCGACCAGGTGAGCTGGGACCCTCGCGGCGTGGGCCGCTCGCAGGCCGTGACGTGCGGGAACGACACGGCCGCCGCGTTCCTGGCCGCGGATCCCGATCCCGACACCCCCGCCGAGCAGCAGGACCTCGACCGGCTCGCCCGGGCCGTGTCGGACGAGTGCGCCGCCAGGGACGCCGAGCTCCTGGCGCACATCGGCACGCCCGACGTCGCCCGGGACATGGAGGCGATCCGCCTGGCCCTGGGCGAGGGCGGGCTCAACTACGTCGGCTTCTCCTACGGCACGCAGATCGGCCAGCACTACGCCGAGATGTTCCCCGGCCACGTCCGGACGATGGTGCTCGACGGTGTCGTCGACCCGGCCCTCGGTTTCACCGAGTTCCTCATGGGCCAGATCGACGGCTTCGACGCCGCGTTCGACCGCTCGGTGACGGGGTGCCGCACGAACGCACGCCGGTGCGGCGTGGTCGACCTGGCCTCGGCCTACGACCAGGTGCGCGAGGAGGTGGAGCGCTCGCCGCTGCCGGCCGGCGACGGCCGGGCGCTCGGCCCCGCCGAGCTCGCCGTCGCGGCGATCTACACGGGCTACTCGGCGGACGGCTGGACGCGTCTGGGACCTGCGCTCGGCGCCGCCCTCGACGGCGACGGCAGCGCCCTGGTCGAGCTGTCGGACCGCTACCACGACCTCGGCGGCTACGGCGCCTACGCCGGCGTGGTGTGCAGCGACACGCCGCCGCCCGCCACCCCCGCCGAGTGG
>JAEZAI010000333.1 GCA_023427825.1 Actinomycetes bacterium | reverse complement strand
GCCACGGGCGTCTGTCGCACACGTTGGTGGGGCGGTGACGTTCGTGTGTGGGGACTGACCGCCACGGGCGTCTCCCGCACGCGTTGGTGGGGCGGTGGCGTTCGCGTGTGGCGAGTGCCCGCCACGGGCGTCTCCGCACACGTTGGTGGGGCGGTGGCGTTCGTGTGTGGGGAGTGCCCGCTATGGGCGTCTGTCGCACACGATGGTGGGGCGCTGGCGTTGAGCGCCGGTGCGGTCAGGCGGCTGCCGTCGGCACTGTCAGACCCTGCTGGTTGGATGACGTCGTGCCAGTTCGACATCTCGCCCCCGTCCCCGACCAGCCGCCCGCCATCCGCTTCGCGGAGGTGGTGCGTGCGGTGACCGGGGTGGCGCGGCAGCGCGGACTCCAGGTGCCGGTGTTCCGCTCGCCCCCCAAGCTGGCCGACGTCGACCGCACCCTCCGCCGCCGGCCCGACGGTCAGGCCGTCGTGGCCATCCGCCTGACGGACCGGCCGTTTGCGGCGGTGCAGTCCGACGTGATCGCCGGCGTGGTGGCCGCCAACGGGCTCGACGGGCAGGAGGCCGGGCGGTTCCGGCGCGCCGCATGGATCGCGCTCGAGGGCCGGTCGATCGACCTGCGCGACGGTGCGGCCCACCCGTCCACCCCGGCGGAGGGGTCCGATCGGTCGGGCCCCGACCAGCGGGTCGGCGTCGTCGCCTGACGTGCTGCAGCCAGATGCGAGGATGGTCGCAGGCCCGGGTGGCGTAACTGGCAGGCGCAGAGGGCTTAAACCCCTCGGCTCTTCGGAGCGTGCGGGTTCGAACCCCGCCCCGGGCACTCCCGTCGATCGGCGTGGCGGCGGAAGGGCGCCCGGACTTCCGAGGACGGCTGACCACCGATTCGGTAGCGACCAGTCCTCAGAACTCTGACAGGCGGGGATCCACGCCCACCCATCGGGGAGGCTCTCCGGGACGTGCCGGAGGTGCCTCCATTCGGCTGCGGTCCGCACGGGCACGAGCTCTGGCGTGCGGCGTCTCCGGCCGAGTCGGCGTCAGCGGGAGGCGAGCGGGTTCAGTCCTCGACCTCGAAGGCGACCTCGACGGTGACCTGCCACCGGTCGATCTGCCCGCCGTCGCCGAGGTTCGCCCGGATGTCGGTGATGTGCGCCCAGGTCTGGCCCCGGACATGCTGCGCCGAGGTCCTGAGCGCTTCCTGCACGGCTGCTTCCACGCCGTCGGATGACTCACCGACGAGCTTCGTCATCTTGAAGACCGAGTTGGACATGTGCGGCTCCTTCGTCGAGCGGTCCCGTACCCGACGCTCGCGGCGCTCAGTCCGCCCGCTCGCCGTCGGTTCCGGCGCCGACGTGGCGTCGGTAGCGGTGGGGGCTCGCGCCGTAGCGGCGCTTGAACGCAGTGCTGAACGCGAACGCGCTGCCGTAGCCGACGTCGTCGGCGATCTGAGCGATCGACATGTCGGTGGTCGTGAGCAGATCGGCACCGAGCGAGAGGCGCCAGTCCGTGAGGAACGCGATCGGCGTCGTGCCGACGAGCTCGTGGAACCGCTTCGCGAACGTCGCCCGTGAGACACCCACACGCCGGGCGAGCGCCTGGACCGTCCACCGCTCGGAGGGTGCCGACTGCATGAGGCGGATCGCCGCACCGACGGCGGGGTCCGACAGGCCCTGCACGACGCCCGGCGGCACTGCCTCCGCGTGGCGGAGCCAGTGGCGGATCGCCAGCACCACGATGAGGTCGAGCATCCGCGCGAGGACGACCGGTTGCGCGATGTCGTCGCGAACCACCTCGGTGGCGAAGAGCGCGACGAGCGTCGGGTCGATCGCTCCCTCCGGCACGACCAGCACGTCGGGGACGGCGTCGAGCAGCAGGCGAGCCCGCTCCGACATGTGCTCGTACGTGCCGGTCAGCATCACGTGCGCCGCATCGAGGTCGGCCGTGTTGCCCCAGGTGCGGACGCCCTGCGACCACTGCTCGGCCACCGGGTCGCCGGCCACGGTCTCGCAGTGCTGGCCAGGGTGGATCACGGCGGTGACGTCGCTGGCGGCCCGGTCGGCGACGACCCACGGGCGCTCACCGCGCACGAGGACCGTCGAACCCTCCGGCACCTCGACCACGTCGCTGTCGAGCCGGACGGCCAGACGACCACGAGCGGCCACCACCAGGCACAGCCGCGCGCCGTCGCGCAGCTCGATGGCGAACGGGGTCTGCATCTGCGTGCGCAGGAGGAACGCCGGCTCGTGGCGAGGGTCGTCGAACAGTGCGCCGAGCATGTCCACACGTCGAGGCTAGACGCTGGCGAATGGAACAACGACCCTGAGCTATGGCAGATCCAGCTGCGTCGGCTCATGATCGAGCCATGACCACACCACCTGTTGCCATCACCGTCGGCACCGGCAAGGTCGGATCCCGCGTCGCACGACGACTCCGGGACGCCGGGGTCGACGTCCGGATCGGCTCCCGCTCCGGTGGGCCGCCGTTCGACTGGGAGGACCGGTCGACATGGGCGCCGTTCGTCGCAGGATGTTCGGCCGCCTTCGTCACCTACGTGCCCGACATCGGATTCCCGGGCGGCGACGACGCACTCGCTGCCTTCGGATCGGTGTGCCGGACCGAAGGCATCGAGCACCTCGTCCTGCTCTCGGGGCGCGGCGAGGAGGGCGCAGCGAACGCCGAGGGCGCGCTCCGGAGCGCCGCGGGCCGGGTCACCGTCCTGCGGAGCGCATGGTTCGACCAGAACTTCTCGGAGTCGTTCCTGCTCGAGCCGGTCCTGGAGGGCGTCATCGCGCTGCCTGCAGGGGACGTCGTCGAGCCGTTCATCGACGCCGAGGACCTCGCCGAGGCCGCGACGCGGTGCCTGACCGACCCGGCGCGCCACCGGGGGGCGACGTACGAGCTCACCGGACCGGAGCTGCTGTCGTTCGCCCACGTCGCGCGGATCCTGTCCCGCGCCGTCGGTCGCGTGGTGCTGTACCTCCCCGTCTCGGTGGGCGGCTACGTCGATGCTGCGGTCGCCGCAGGAGTCCCGGACGATGAGGCGAAGGCCTACGCCGAGCTGTTCCACTCGGTCACCGACGGGCGGAACGCCTTCGTCACCGGTGACCTGCCGGCGCTGCTCGGCCGACCGGCAGGCTCGTTCGCGGCATATGCCGAGCGCACCGCCCGCGACGGGGTGTGGTCGCCGTGAGCGCGGTGCCGGAACGCGCCCTCGACGCGACGGTGGTCGCGGCCGCAGTGGGTTCCGGGATCACCGCCGGCGTGTACTTCGCGTTCTCCACGTTCGTCATGCGGGCCCTCGCCGCCCGCCCCGGGGACCGCTCGATCGAGGCGATGCAGGCGATCAACCGTCGCGCGGTCACGCCGCTGTTCATGACCGCGCTGTTCGGGACCGCCGCGGCGGCGGTCGCGCTCGGCATCGAGGGCATCGACGCCCGCTCGACCCGTGAGGGGCAGCTGCTGCTGGCCGGCGCATCGGCGTATCTCGCGTCGGTGGCGCTCACCGTTGCCGTCCACGTGCCGCGCAACGAACGCCTTGCGGCGGTCGCGACCTCGAGCTCGGAGGCTGCGAGGATCTGGCGTCGCTACTCGAGGGCGTGGACGGCCGGCAATCACGTGCGCACTGCCTGCGCCCTGGCCGCCTGCGCTCTGTTCGTGGCCGCCGTCGGGAGCGCAGCCGGCTGAGGCGGATCATCCGCTCGACCGCCGGGGGACGGACGGGCCACGTCGAGCCCTAGACGGGAGCGAGGCGCACCAGGGCGACGTCGTCGCTGTAGCCGGGACCCTCGAAGTCGGCGAGGAGCTGGTCGAGGTCGATCCCGTGGGCCCCGATCCACTCCACGAGCCGCTCCTCTCCGAACCGCTCCCGATCGACCCGGTTCATCCGGTTCTCGACGAGTCCGTCCGTGTAGAGCAGCATCGCGTCGCCCCTGTCGAGGCGCATCTCCGTGGTCTGCCACCTGGCGTCGCGGGAGATCCCGAGGGGCATCCCGTTGTGCGTGTCGACGAGAGCCGGCCCGTCACGGTCGAGCACCGGCCAGCAGTGTCCTGCTGAGCTCAGCGCGAGCTTCGAGGTGTCGACGCAGTAGCGCCCGACGAGCGCCGTGGCGAACCCGTCGTACCGGCCGTCCTCGAAGTAGGTGTGCTGCATGGCGGCGAGCCATCGGTCGGGCTCCGCCGGCGCCTGCATCGCGATG
>JAEZAI010000237.1 GCA_023427825.1 Actinomycetes bacterium | reverse complement strand
GTGCCCGACCTCGGCATCGTCGGCGACGTCCACAAGGCCCGGCCCAAGCTGATCGAGCCGCTGCAGAGCCGGTGACGGCCCTGACCGACGCGACCCCGACGGGTCGTCCGTGAACGGTGTGTTCGATGAACGCTGACGAGGGCCCCCGAGAGGGGGCCCTCGACGCGTCCGGGGGATCCGGCAGCCGCATCCGGACCTGGTCCAACTGGGCCGGGAACCAGTCGTGCCGGGCCGAGGTGCTGCACCCCACGACCGAGCCCGAGCTGTGCCGGATCGTCGCCGACGCGGCGGCCGCCGGCCGGACGGTCCGGGCGTTCGGCGCGGGCCACAGCTTCACCGACGTCGCGCTGAGCGACGCCGTGCTGGTGGAGCTGTCGGGCTACGACCGGGTGCTCGGCGTGGACCGGGAGGCCGGGACGGTGACCGTGCAGTCGGGTGCGCGACTGCACGACCTGTCGCGAGCGATGTGGCCCCGCGGCCTGGCGTTCACGAACCTGGGCGACATCGACGTGCAGACGGTCGCCGGCGCGACCGCCACGGCGACCCACGGCACGGGCATGCGCTTCGGCAACATCTCGACCGCGGTGGTCGGGCTCCGGATCGTCGACGGGATGGGCGGCGTCCACGAGGTGGACGCCGCGACCGATCCGGCGCTCTTCGCCGCGGCCCGCGCCTCGGTCGGCGCGCTCGGACTGGTGTCCACGATGACGCTCCAGCTGGAGCCGGCGTTCCACCTCCACGCGGTCCACGAGCCGCGTCGGGTGGACGAGGTGCTCGAGCGCTTCGGCGAGCTGGTGCGCGACAACGACCACTTCGAGTTCTTCTGGGTGCCGGGGACCGGGTGGTCGATCACCAAGCGCCACCGTCGCAACCACGAGCCGGTGGCGCCCCGGTCGCGCCGCGACGAGCTGCTCCAGGAAGAGCTGTACGACAACGTGCTGTTCGGCCTGGCCAACCGCATCGGCCGGTGGCGGCCCGCGCTCGGTCGGGAGGTCGCCAAGCGCATCCCGTCGCCCGGACGCGTCGAGTTCAACGACCGCTCGTACCGCGTGTTCGCCTCACCTCGCCGGGTGCGGTTCGTGGAGATGGAGTACGCGGTCCCGGTCGAGGCGACCGTCGAGGCCGTGCAGCGGGTGCGGGCCCACGTCGGCTCGCTCGGCTACCCGGTGTCGTTCCCGGTCGAGGTCCGGGTGAGCCGGGGCGATGACATCACGCTGTCGACGGCCTCGGGGCGCGACACCGGCTGGATCGCGGTGCACATGTACCGCGGGCTGGCGTACGAGGAGTACTTCCGCGGGGTCGAGTCGATCATGCGGGACCTGGACGGCCGGCCGCACTGGGGCAAGTTGCACTGGCGCACCGCCGAGGACCTGGCGCCGGCGTATCCGGGGTGGGACTCGTTCCAGGAGCTGCGGGCCCGGATGGACCCGCTCGGCGTGTTCCAGAACGCGGCGATGACCCGCGTGCTCGGCCCCCTCGGCGGCTGAGCCGACCCCGCCCGGCTGACCCACCCGACCCCGCCCGCCATCTTGTACGTGGGCGGTCACATGGCGGTCCGTGGCGTACGAGTTCGTCGGGCGTCGTCGATCTTGTACGTGGCGGACCACATGCGTGACCGTGGCGTACAAGTTCGGCAGCGGCTGGCGTCGTCACGCCCGCGACGTCACACCAACGGCCACGGGATGCGGCGGCCGGTGGGGTCGTGCGGGAACCGCCCCCCGGCGAGGACCGCGCCGGCCCGGTCGCGCAGCGCGTCTCGCTCGGACCGGTCGAGCAGGTCGGCCAGGTCGCGAGGGATCGGCTGCCCGAGCATCCGGTCGAGCGCCCGCAGCACGTCGTCGGGCACCGGCTCGCCGGCGTAGTCCCAGATGACGGTCCGGACCTTGAACTCTGCGTGGAAGGTGAGGCCGTTGTCGATCGCCCACAGCCGGTCGTCCTCGTCGATCAGGCAGTGGCCGCCCTTGCGGTCCGCGGAGTTGGCGACCAGGTCGAACGCGCACAGCCGCCGGAGCGCGGGCACGACGTCGTCCCGCTCCCGGATGGTGAAGAAGTGCTCGGCGAAGCGCGCGGGCACGAACGCCTGGAGCGACCCGACGCCGAGCGGCGCGTCGTCTCGCTGCACGGTGGTGGGCACCAGGCCCAGCCCGAGGTGGTCCGACAGGAGCGACGTGGCCACCTCGCGCTTCCAGAGCCCGCCGGGGAAGTCCCACAGCGGACGCTCGCCGCGCTCCGGCTTGTAGATGGCCGGCAGGTGATCGGCGCCGCAGGTGACCTGGACCAGGAAGGTGCCGTTGCTCGACCACGGCATGGCGCCCAGCACCTCGACATCGCCGTGGCGCAGCTCGTCGGCGGTGCGCTCGTCGTCGGGCCCGACGGTCGCGTCGTAGGTGAACGGGACCGGTGCGGACAGCTCGTCGTCGTCCTCGTCGTCGGGCGCCTCCACCCACTCGACCGAGACCCACTCGTCCTCGTCCCAGCGGTCGTCGTCGGTCACGCCGTCAGTTCCAGCGCGGGCACGCATGCCCCTCGGGGCCGATCGGTCGACCGCACAGCTGGCAGGGCGGTCGACCGGCGCGCACGAGCTCCATGGCGGCCTCGGCGAACGCGACCGCCTGCCCGAGCTGCAGCGTGAAGTGCGCCTCGGCGCCCTCGGGCTCGGTCTCGAGCAGCTCGTCGATCGTGTCCTCGTCGAACTCGTCGTACAGGTCCGTCTCGTCGGGGACGAGCTCCTCGGCGGTGACGAAGATGAGACCGGCGTCCTCGTCGACGCCCACCGACAGCGACCCGATGACCCACTCGGGGGTGACGGGCTCGATCAGTCCGGCGATGTCGCGCTCGGCGTCGGTCGTGCCCATGGCCTGCGCGAGCTGGCCGAGGTACTGGCCCAGCATGCCGACCTGCTCCTTCTCGAGCCGGAACGACACCACCTCGTTGCCCCGGCGCGCCTGCAGGTAGAAGATCCGCTGCCCGGGCTCGCCGACGGTGCCGGGCACCAGGGCGTCGAGCTGGTCGAACTCGAAGGACCGGCCGGTCATGACGGTGCCAGGGTCGACAGGTCGTCGCCGGTGGAGTTCACGGCCAGCACGATCGGGCCGCCCCCTCCCGGCGTGCCGCTCGGGATGGCCAGCGGCGTGATCGAGCACGGTGAGATGACGATCCGCTGGAACAGGTCCAGGTGCACGCCGGTCGCCATGGCGACGGCTGCCTTGATGGGGTCCGCGTGCGACACGGCCACGACGGTGCCACCGGGGTGCAGCGCCACGAGGCGCTCGAGCTCGTCCCAGATCCGCCGCTGCATGTCCAGGAACGTCTCGCCGCCGGGGAACCGGAACGTGGACGGCGACGACTGCACCTGCCGCCACTCGGGCAGCTTGCGCAGCTTGGCGAGCTCCGCGCCGGTCCACTCGCCGAAGTCGCACTCGAGCAGGCCCTTGGCGGTGCGGACGCGGTGCCCGACGGCCCGGGCGATCGGCGCCGCCGTCTCCTTCGTCCGCTCGAGCGGCGACGCGTACACGGCGTCGACCTTCAGCCCGGCGATCCGGTCCGCTGCCCGCTGCGCCTGCTCCTGACCGCGCTCCGCCAGGTGCAGTCCGGGTGCCCGTCCCGGCAGGACCTTGCCGGTGGTGGCGGTCTGACCGTGGCGCACCAGGAGCACGGTGGTGGCCTTCGGCGTGCTGCGGTCCGCGGCGGTTCGGCGGCTCTTCGTCGAACGGGGAGACATCTGGGTGGATCCTATGCTCGGCCCGTGGACGCACTGCAGGCGCTCGCCGCCGAGATCGCAGAGTGCCGACGGTGTCCCCGGCTGGTCGAGTGGCGTGAGCAGGTGGCGCGGGAGAAGCGCGCCGCCTTCCGTGACCAGGAGTACTGGGGTCGCCCCGTGCCGGGCTTCGGCGACCCCGCGGCGCGGGTGCTCGTGGTCGGGCTCGCGCCGGCCGCGCACGGTGCCAACCGGACGGGCCGGATGTTCACCGGGGACCGCTCCGGCGACTGGCTGTACCGGGCGATGTACCGGGCCGGCTTCGCCAACCAGCCGACCTCGGTGTCGATCGACGACGGGCTCGAGCTCAGCGGTGCGTTCGTGACCGCGCCGGTGCGCTGCGCGCCGCCGGCCAACAAGCCGACGACCGCGGAGCGCGACGCCTGCCGGCCGTGGTTCGACGCCGAGGTGGCGCTGCTTCCCGACGTGCGCGTGGTCGTGGCGCTGGGCGGGTTCGGGTTCGGCGAGGCGCTGCACCTCTTCGGGTGGGGACCCGAGCACGGTCCCCGGCCGAAGTTCGGCCACGGCGTGGAGGCAGAGCTGCCCGACGGCCGGATCCTGGTCGGCTGCTACCACGTGAGCCAGCAGAACACGTTCACGGGCCGCCTCACCGAGGAGATGCTCGACGCCGTGTTCGAACGGGCACGCGACCTCGCCGCGGCCTGAACTCGGCGCGGCCTGAACTCGGCGCGGCCTGATCCCGACGGGGCCTGACGTCGCCGGCCGATCTCGGCCCCGGTTCGGCCGGGTGGGCCGTTCGGCCCATGTCGCCGGGCCATCCGGCTCCAAGTGCGCCGATTGGGCCGTACGACTCTCGGCTCGGACGCTCGGAACGCCGAAGATCTAAGCATGACCGGGACACCCACCATCACTCCGGAGCTGGTTCCCTTCCCCGAGGCGCCGGTTGCCGTCGCGGTGGGTGCGAGCACACCGTCGTGGCTCGACGCCCACTTCGTCGAGGTCACCCAGCTGCCCCGGGGCCGCAAGGGCCTGTGGGGTGCGCTCGCCCGCCAGACCGCTCGCGGCGGTTCGCCGCAGCTGGCCGAGTGGATGCCACCGAGCACCGCGGACCTCCGCTCGGTCGTAGGTTCGATG
>JAEZAI010000213.1 GCA_023427825.1 Actinomycetes bacterium | reverse complement strand
TCCCCAAGGACATCGTCGACCCCAAGAACCCGGCGTCGGCCATGGACTGGTACTGGCCGTCGGACGCGGACGTGGCCACCTCGCTGCCGGGCTACAAGCCGACCACCAAGGGCCACCCCAAGAAGGTGAAGGAGGCGGTCGAGCTGATCCTGGCCGCCGAGCGACCTGTCATCTACGCCGGCGGCGGCATCCTCAAGGCCCGTGCGGCCGAGGCGCTGCGAGCGCTCGCCGAGCTGACCGACATCCCCGTCGTCACCACGTTGATGGCCCGGGGTGCGTTCCCCGACGATCACCCCCTGTGCCTCGGCATGCCGGGCATGCACGGCAACTACACCGCGGTCACCGCCATGCAGCGCTCGGACCTGCTGATCGCGCTGGGCAGCCGCTTCGACGACCGGGTCACCGGCAAGGTCGACGCCTTCGCCCCCGACGCCAAGATCATCCACGTCGACATCGACCCCGCCGAGCTCGGCAAGGTCCGCCGCCCCGACGTGCCGATCGTCGGCGACTGCCGCCTGGTCATCGAGGAGCTGGTGCGGGTGCTCCGGCAGCGCACCGAGGGCCAGGCGCCCCAGTCCGACCGCGACGACCGGCGCCCGTGGAAGCAGACGATCTCCGGCTGGCAGGAGAAGTACCCGCTGGTCTACGAGCGCACCGAGGATGGCGGGCTGCTCAAGCCGCAGTACGTGCTCGAGGAGCTGCGGGACCGGGCGCCCGAGGACTGCATCGTCGCCAGCGGCGTCGGCCAGCACCAGATGTGGACCAGCCAGTACTGGCACTTCAACCACCCCTACACGTGGATCAACTCCGGCGGCGCCGGGACCATGGGCTTCTCGGTCCCCGCCGCGATCGGCGCCAAGGTCGGTCGTCCCGACCGGATGGTGTGGGCGGTCGACGGCGACGGCTGCTTCCAGATGACCGCCCAGGAGCTGGTCACCGCCGCCACCGAGCGGATCCCGGTGAAGGTCGCCATCCTCAACAACGCCTACCTCGGCATGGTCCGCCAGTGGCAGGAGATGTTCTACGAGGAGCGCTACTCCGAGGTGTACCTGTCGCCCGACCTGCCCGACTACGTGAAGTGGTCCGAGGCCATGGGCTGCGTCGCCATGCGCGTCGAGTCGCCCGAGGAGGTCGGCCCGGCGATCGACAAGGCGAACGAGATCGACGACCGGCCGGTGGTGCTCGAGTTCCGCACCGACAGCGCCGAGAAGGTGTTCCCCATGGTGCCCGCAGGCCTGAGCAACGACGCCATCGTCGTCGACCCGTCGCTGGGGGAGGGCGGACGATGAGCGCCATCACGTCCACCGCCGGCGGCTCGTCGGGCTCCACGCAGCCGGCCCGCCACCACGTCCTGTCGGTGCTGGTCGAGAACCGCGCCGGCGTGCTGGCCCGGGTCTCGAACCTGTTCGCCCGCCGTGGCTACAACATCTACTCGCTGGCGGTCGCTCCGACCGACGACGAGCGCTTCAGCCGCATCACGATCGTGGTCGACGTGGAGAACGCGCCGCTCGAGCAGATCGTCAAGCAGCTCAACAAGCTGATCAACGTCATCAAGATCAGCGAGCTGAGCCCGCAGGACTCGGTGGAGCGGGAGCTGCTGCTCTGCACGGTGAAGGCCACGGCCGACGTGCGGAGCCAGGTGATCGAGCTGGTCGAGCTGTTCGAGGGCCGGGTGCTCGACGTCGGCCACGACGAGCTGACGCTCAGCCTCGACGCGCACCCCACGCGCCTCGACGACCTCGAGGAGCTGCTGCGGCCCTACGGGATCATCGACCTGCAGCGCACCGGCCGGGTCGCCCTGGCCCGCCTGGAGCACGCCCAGTAGCTCACCGGCGCTCTGTTGCGCGATCTACGGCAAGGAGGTCGTAGATCGCGCAACAGAACGCAATCGGGGAGGAGCGTCAGGCGCAGCTCTGGGCCGCGGCCTCGCCCTTGGCCTCGAGCTCGGGCGAGCCGTCCTCGAGACCGGCCTGCGCCAGGTCGGACACCGAGATCTGGCCCTCCAGCGCGTTGGCCGTGCAGGTGGCCTGCGCCTCGGTCAGACCGGCATCGACGAACGCGGCCTGCAGCAGGGCGGTCACGTCGGCCGGCGGTACGCAGGCGTCCATGACCTGCAGCGTCAGCTGGGGCACCTCGCCCGAGTCGACCGCCACGCCCTCCCGGACGACCTGACCGGTGCGGCCGTCGAGCTCGGAGGCCACGCAGTCCACGACCTCGGACGACGGCGCGGTCTTGGAGCCGGCGCTCTCGTAGAAGGAGGTCGTCATCGACTCGGCGATGGCGGAGCCGGGGACGCACGCGTCGAACGCGTTGACGAGAGCGTCGAGCTCCTCGGCGCTGTAGGTGGTCGGGTCGGCGGACCCCATCTCCTCGGCGGCGTCCATGCCCAGCTCGTCGATCAGCGACTCGCCGAGGCACAGCTCGACGTCCTCATCGAGGCCGCTCTCGTCGAACTTGCCGCTCTTGCTGACGCTGTCGAGGATGCCCGACGCGATGCCGGCATCGGTCTTCTCGTCCTTCTCGGTGGTCGTCGTCTCGCGCTCGTCGGAGCTCTTGGACGGCGAGGCCTCGTCGTCGTCACCGC
>JAEZAI010000170.1 GCA_023427825.1 Actinomycetes bacterium | reverse complement strand
GCCCATGGTTGGTCATCCTGCCTTCACGTCGTGCCCCAGTCGGAGGGAGGGGCGGGGGCGCTGACTTCTTCCTGCAGCATAGTCCCACTCGGGAATTTGCACGGCAATCGCGGTGGAAACTCTTCGGGCACGTGTCACGCTCCGGCAACGGGGCCGTGACGGTGCCGTGACCGAGACGTCACCGGACCGTGACGGGGGATGGCAACGCGTCGGGCCCCGACCGGGGTAGACACTCTTCCGGCACCAACCCGACGCTGCCCGACGACTTCAGGAGGCCCGGTGCACGACGAGGAGAGCCAGCAGCCAGCCCGGTTCGACGGCGACGCCGACGACGTGGACGTCCTGCGGGAGCAGGTCCGGGATCTGGAGGACGAGGTCTCGCAGCTGGTCCGGCGGCTGCAGGACGCGCCCAAGCGGGTCCGCACGCTGGAGGAGCGGCTCCTGGAGACCAAGGGCCAGCTCGCGCAGGCGGTCAGCCAGAACGAGAAGCTGACGTTCACGCTGCGGGAGGCCCGCGACCACATCGCCGCGCTGCGCGAGGAGGTCGAGAAGCTCACGCAACCCCCGGCGGCGTACGCCACGCTGCTCGGCGTCAACGAGGACGGCACGGTCGACGTGCAGGCGGCCGGTCGCAAGATGCGGGTGGAGATCTCGCCCGGCATCGACGTGGACGAGCTCCGGCGCGGCTGCGAGGTCGTGCTCAACGACGCCTACAACGTGGTGATGGTCCGGCCGCCCGAGATCTCGGGCGAGATCGTGACGTTCAAGGAGCTGATCGACGAGGGCCGCCGCGCCCTGGTGGTGGGCCGGGCGGACGAGGAGCGGGTGGCCGAGCTCGCGGACCAGCTGCTCGACGAGCACCTGCGGGCCGGCGACAACGTGCTCATGGACACGCGGTCGGCGCTGCTCCTCGAGAAGCTGCCCCGACCCGAGGTCGAGGAGCTGGTGCTCGAGGAGGTGCCCGACATCGGGTACTCCGACATCGGCGGCCTGGACGACCAGATCGAGGCCATCACGGACGCCGTGGAGCTGCCGTTCCTGCACCAGGACCTGTTCCGGGAGTACGCGCTGCCGGCGCCCAAGGGCATCCTCCTCTACGGGCCGCCCGGCTGCGGCAAGACGCTGATCGCCAAGGCGGTCGCCAACTCGCTGGCCCGCAAGGTCACCGAGGCCACCGGCAAGGAGGCCCGCAGCTACTTCCTCAACATCAAGGGCCCCGAGCTGCTCAACAAGTACGTCGGCGAGACCGAGCGCCACATCCGGCTCGTGTTCCAGCGGGCGCGGGAGAAGGCCGCGGACGGCACGCCCGTGATCGTGTTCTTCGACGAGATGGAGAGCCTGTTCCGGACCCGCGGCACCGGCATCTCGTCGGACATGGAGGCCACGATCGTGCCGCAGCTCCTCGCCGAGATCGACGGTGTGGAGACGTTGAAGAACGTCATCGTGATCGGTGCGTCGAACCGCGAGGACCTGATCGACCCGGCGATCCTCCGTCCGGGCCGCCTGGACGTGAAGATCAAGATCAACCGCCCCGACGAGCAGGCCGCCGCGCAGATCTTCGCCCGCTACCTGACGACCGACGTCCCGCTCGACGAGGACGAGATCGCCTCGCTCGGCGGCGGCGACGCGGCCAAGGCCGTGATGGCCATGATCGAACGCACGGTCGACGAGATGTACCGGACCGACGAGTCCAACCAGTTCCTCGAGGTCACCTACCAGAACGGGGACAAGGAGGTCATGTTCTTCAAGGACTTCTCGTCCGGGGCCATGATCGAGAACGTCGTCCGGCGGGCCAAGAAGCTCGCCATCAAGCGCCAACTCGACGGCGGCCCCCGCGGCGTCCGGGTGCAGGACCTGGTCGACTCGATCCACCAGGAGTACAAGGAGCACGAGGACCTGCCCAACACGACCAACCCGGACGACTGGGCCAAGATCTCGGGCAAGAAGGGCGAGCGGATCGTCTACGTCCGCACGCTGGTGCACGACGAGACCAAGGAGGACGCCACCGGCGGTCGCTCCATCGAGGCGGTCGCCACCGGCCAGTACCTCTGACGCCGGCGTCACCGTGATCGCGGAGCCCGCCTGACACGGCGGGTCGCCGCGACAGCACCCGCCCGGGCCGGAGGGATCCGCCGGGCGGCTCCGTAGAGTCGACGGATGGGTTCGTCCGTCGCGCTCGTGGAGCGGTCCGACCGACCGAGCGACGACGGAGCGACGCCGTCGCGAGGGGTGCGCGCAATCGTTCGCCGGGCGCCGCTGTGGTCGGTGCCGGTCCTGGTCGGCGCCGTCGTGCGGGTGGCCTACTGGGCGGCGGTGTCGCCCGACTGGGTGCCTCGCTCCGACGCCCGCCAGTACGTGGACCTGGCCCGGTCGATCGCCGCGGGTGACGGCGTCGCCGCCGCCTTCCCCGGCGGCGACCTCCACCCGACGGCGTTCCGCCCGCCGCTGTACCCGACGCTCCTGGCCATCCCCACCAAGGTGTTCGGATCCGAGGCGATCTGGCCCGGGCGCCTCCTGGCGATCGTGATCGGCCTGGGCGTGATCGCCCTCACGGTCACCTACGCCCGCCGGATCGCGGGCGACCGGGCCGGGCTGGCCGCAGGGTTGGCGGTGGCGCTCGTGCCCAGCCTCGTGGCGAACGACTCGGTGACGATGACGGAGTCGCTCGGCCTGCTGCTCGTGCTCGGCATCCTCCTGGCGCTGCTGGACGACCGCTGGGCCCGGGCCGGTGCGCTCTGCGGGCTGCTCCTGCTCACCCGTCCGAACGCCTACCTGGTCGTGGTCGTGGTGGCGGTCGCGCTGTGGCGCTCGATCGGTTGGCGCCGGGCCGCCGCGGCGCTCGGTCTGTGCGTGCTGGTCGTCGCCCCCTGGGTGGTGCGCAACGCCGTCGTCGTGGGCACGCCCCGGCTGGTGACGTCCGACGGCTTCACGCTCTCGGCGATGTACGGGCCGCCGGCGCTGGCGACCGGCACCTTCATCGACCCGACGGACGACGAGTGGTACGAGCGCAACGGCGTCCGCGAGCTCGAGGGCGACGAGGCGCGGTGGAACGACCGCCTCGTCGGGATCGCCCTCGACGGCATGGGCTCGGACCCGGGGGCGGTGCTCACCCACATGGCCGACGGGGCAGCCACCATGCTCGAGCTGCCGGGCCACCGGGCCCACGAGGCGGAGTTCGTGGACGGCCGCAACCCCCGGTTCCGCGACGCCACGCTGTTCGTCTTCCCGATCCTGGTCGTGGCCGGCTTGGTGGGCACCGGCCTGCGTCTGCGCGACCGCCGCACCTGGCCGGCGCTCGCGATCGTGGCGCAGTTCCTGGTGCTGTCCGCGGTGACCGTGGCGGTGCCGCGCCTGCGCGGGCCGTTCGACCTGCTCATGTGCATCGGGGTCGGGTACCTGGCCGCCTGGCTGCACGAGCGGACCGCCGCGGACCCCGCAGCACCGGCGGGTGTCGCTACGGTCTCGCCCCGAGGAAGGGAGCAGCAATGACCATCAACCCCGCGCGCCCGCGGCGCCGGAACCGCCGCCGCGTCCCGGCGATCGCGTTCGTGCTCGCCACCGCCGTCGCGCTGGCGACCGGCTGCCTCGCCCCGCTCGGCCCGGTCACCAAGGTCGCGGTCGAGGCCGTGCGGCTGCCGGAGACGTCGGACCCGTTCGTGGTCGAGGACGGCGGCACCTACTACGTGTACGGCTCGGACAACCACCTGCGGGCGCCGGTCACCCGGCTGACCGACATCGACCGTGCCTACACGCTGTCGCAGAAGAACGCGCTCACCGTCGAGGGCATGCCCCAGAAGCCGGCCTGGGCGGCGCGGCAGCGCCAGCTGTGGGCGCCGGCGGTGGCACGCTTCGGCGACGTCTGGATCATGTACTTCGGCGCCGACCGCATCTCGCCGCCCGACCCGGCGAACCCGCAGTGCGTCGGCCGGGCGATCGCGTCGTCGCCGTCCGGGCCGTTCGTCCCCGAGGCGCAGCCGATCACGTGCGGGATCAACTGGGTGCACGGCGCGCTCGACCCCGAGGTCTTCACCGACGCGAACGGCGGACGGTGGCTGTACCTGGCGTTCGGCAACACGATGGACCCGATCCACGTGTTCCCGCTCGACCCGTGGGGGAACATCTCGGGGCCGGCCACGGCGGTGCTCGGGCGGGAGCACCCGTGGGAGTACCACTTCATCGAGAACCCCTCGATGGTCTACGACCGGGTGCGCCGCAACTACCTGCTCGCGTACTCGGCCGGGCGCTGGTACGAGGGGAACTACTCGACCGGGATCGCCCGTTGCGCCACCCCGACGGGCCCGTGCACGAGCGATCCGTCCGGGCCGTGGATCCAGTCGTCCAACGGCCGCAGCGGTCCCGGCGGGCTGAGCTTCTTCCAGGACCGCGACGGCGCGCAGCGCGCCATCTACTCGTCGTTCCAGGCCGGCTGGGAGACGACCTCGGGCGGGCGCTCGGCGTCGATCGAGTACCTGAAGGTCGAGCCCTCGGTGACGCTCACCGTCGTCAAGTGACCCACACCCTCCGGTCCTGTTGCGCGATCCACGACCCACGGGCCGTAGATCGCGCAACAGAACCGGAGGGTGCGGGTCACTTGACGACGGTGAGCGTGACCGAGGGATCGACCTCCAGGTACTCGATCGACGCCGAGCGCCCGCCCGAGGTCGTCTCCCAGCCGGCCTGGAAGGACGAGTAGATGGCGCGCTGCGCGCCGTCGCGGTCCTGGAAGAAGCTGAGCCCGCCGGGACCGCTGCGGCCGTTGGAGGACTGGATCCACGGACCGGACGGATCGCTCGTGCACGGGCCCGTGGGGGTGGCGCACCGGGCGATCCCGGTCGAGTAGTTCCCCTCGTACCAGCGCCCGGCCGAGTACGCGAGCAGGTAGTTGCGGCGGACCCGGTCGTAGAC
>JAEZAI010000169.1 GCA_023427825.1 Actinomycetes bacterium | reverse complement strand
GCTGTGACTCGGTCGAGCAGCTGGTCGGCCAGCGGCAGCAGCACGGCGACGGGTGACGACCGGACGTCGGTCCGGTCGCCGGCCCGGGCGGCACCGGGGCCGTAGGGCCGGAGCCGCGCCCTGAGAGCGCGGCGACGGAACCCCCGGAGCTCGCCGAGCACGAGTGCGAGCCCGAGGCCCGCCGACAGGAGCAGCACCGCTTCCAGCGCGGTCATCGGTTGAACACCCGCTCCTCGACGGGCAGTCGCATCAACCGTCCGGCCCACGCCCAGCAGGCGGCCACCATCGCGATGCCGACGATCACCAGCACCTGGCCGGTGGCGGTGCGGTACGCCGAGCGTCCGTCTCCCACGTTGAGTCCAGCGATGGCCATGCCCACGGGCACGACCACCACGAACCAACGGGCGGTGCGCGCCCCGGCGAGCTTGGCGTGGGCGTCCTTGCGGTCGTGGAGGTCCCGCCGGCGGTCCTCGGCGAGGGCAGCGAGACGCGGATCGAGATCGCCGCCGACCTCGTGGACCACGAGCAGCGTCTCGCACGTGGCGTCGGCGGTGGGGTCGGCCAGGCGGTCCTTGAGCACGGACACCGTCCGTTCGAAGTCGGTCGTGAGGCTCCACTCGCGTTGCGCCGCGGCGAAGGCGGGGCGCAGCTCGACCGGCCCGCGGGCGCCCACCTCCAGGAGTGCCTGGGGGATCGGCCGTCCCATGGGCCCGGTCATGACCCGCAGCTCCTCGATCAGGCGGGGCCAGTGCTCCTGCGCGGCCCGACGTGCCGCCGTCCGTCGGGAGCGCCAGAGCGCGATCGGGCCGGCGCCGGCCGCCGCTCCGACCACGAGCGCTCCGACGCCCGGTCCGATCACCACCGAGGCGGCCACGGCGGCGCCGACGGCGACCCCGATGACCGTGGCCGCGAACTGGGCGGGACTCACGCCGTCGAGCCCGGCCCGACGGAGGCCGAGCTCGGCCCGCTGCAGCAGCTCACCGACCGATGGCACCGATCGGGAGCGCGCTTCCGAGCTCGGGTCGGACCGCCGCGCGGGCGCGACCAGCAGGTAGACGCCGACCGCGGCCAGGAGCGCGAGGACGACCGACGTCACCGGGCCGCGTCCTCGAGGAGCGTGCGGAGATCGACCCCGCTCGCGGCCATCCGCTCGGCGGCGCGCACGGGCACCGTCCCGCTCCACACGAGACGGTCGGTGCCACGGTCGCGGCAGAACACGTCGGTGACGGTGAACTGCACCGCCTCCGGACCCGCGACCAGATCCTCGACCGCGACGATGCCGCTCACCCGCGGCCCGTCCGGGCCGCGTTCGGTGTGCACGACGAGATCGACGGAATCGCTCACCAGGTTGTTGAGCGCGCTGAGCGGGAGGTCCTTGGAAGAGTCGGACAGCTGCGCCAGGAAGCGGAGTCGCGTGAGTCCCTGGCGTGCCGACCCGGCGTGGATGGTCGTGTAGCCGGTCACCCCGGACGAAAGGGTGAGCAGCAGCGGGAGCGCCTCGCGGTCCCGCACCTCGCCGACGATCGCGACGTCGGGCGCCATCCGCAGGAATCCCGAGACCAACCGTCGCAGGTCGATCGCAGGGCGGTCGGTGCGCGGCGGCCGGGTCTGCATGCTCGCGACGTTGGCCACGTCGACCTGGGCCTCGAACACCTCCTCGGCGATCACGACCCGGAGCGACGGGTCCCACTCGGCGGCGCAGCAGGACAGCAGCGTGGTCTTGCCCGCTCCCGGCGCGCCGGCGAACACGATGCTCAGACGGGATCGCACGGCCGCGGACAGGAACCGTGCAGCGGCGGCGGTCAGCGAGCCGCGCTCGACGAGCTCGTCCAGGCTGCTCAGCGCGACGCCGGTGAACTTCCGGATGTTCACCATGAGGTGGCCACCGCGGCTCAGGTCGCCGTGGACGATGTGGAGGCGCGCGCCGTCGTCGAGCTGGGCGTCCTGCAGGCCCTCGACCGGGTCGAGCTTGCGGTGCGAGGTCGACGAGTCGTCGAGGAGCTTGGTCAGCGTGCGGGCGACGTGGTCGTCGTCGTGGAACACCTCGTGGTAGAAGCGGTTCCCGCCCGAGTGCCTCTTCACGAAGATCTCGTCTGGTGCGTTCACCGAAGGTGCAACCAGCTCAAGTCGGCGCGTGGGGCGTCGATTGGAGGGAGTGAGCGTGAAGAAGGCTGCAGCGATCTACTCACGAGTGAGCCGCGACGTCGATGGCGTCGCGGCAGCCGTGCAGCGCCAGGAGGCGGACTGCCAGAAGCTGTGCTCGCAACGCGGGTTCCGAGTGCTCGACACCTACCGCGACAACGACCTGTCGGCGTGGGCCGGGAAGAAGCCTCGGCCGGCCTACGAGCAGATGCTTCGAGACGTGCGAGCGGGAGTCGTGGACGTGATCGTCTGCTGGCACCCGGACCGCCTGCACCGTTAGCCGAATGAGCTCGAAGAATTAATCGACGTCGTCGAGGCCAATGGCGTCGACGTCGTCACGGTGACCAGCGGGGACCGCGACCTCGGCACGGCTGACGGTCGGTTCCGTGCCCGAATCGAGGGGGCGGTCGCCCGCAAGGAGTCCGACGACAAGTCTCGCCGACTGCGCCGCAAGCACGAGGAGCTCGCCGAGCAGGGCAAGGTCCCGGGCGGAGGCAACCGACCCTTCGGGTTCGAGCGAGACCGCAAGACCGTGCGAGAGGACGAGGCCGAGGTGGTGCGTGAGATCGCTCGCCGAGTGCTGGCAGGGGAGTCGCTGTACCGAATCCAGAACGACCTGGACGCCCGAGGGATCAAGACGTCCACGGGTGGATCGTGGTCAACCACTGGGTTGAAGACGCTGCTAGTGAACCCTCGGCTGGTCGGTGAGCGCCGCCACCCGCGCGTGGGCCCGACCAAGGCAGAGTGGCCAGCCATCCTCAGGCGCTCGGACTGGGAGCGCGTGGTGGCGCTCCTGGAGGACCCGTCGAGGCGGCGCAACCCCGTGGTGCGGAAGTACCTGCTCACTCGGCTGATCGTGTGTGGGCGGTGCGGCGCTGACCTGCGAGCCACGCCCCGGAGCGCAGGTAAGGGCGGCGGTCCCTCGAAGCGAGCGTACGGCTGTCCTCCTCGCACTGGGTGCGGTCGGGTGTATGCGCTCGCTGAGCCGATCGAGGAGATCGTCATCGAGCAGGCGTTGCAGCTTGCCGACCTCGCTGAGACCCGGACGATGGTCGCTGACGAGGCTGCGCGCCGGACCGAGATGGTGAGCGAGCTCCTCGCTGAGGTGGCCGAGGCTGAGCGGTCGCTCGAGGACCTGACTCGGGCCTGCTTCGTCGAGCGGACGGTGCCCCAGCGTCAGTTCGCCGTTCTGTCGCGGGAGTTGCAGAACAAGATCGAGTCAGCCCGAAGCCGAGTGGCGACGATGCAGGGCGGGTCGGTGCTCGACCAGCACGCCGGTCACGTTGGAGACGTGTGGGATGAGCTCGATCTTGAGCAGCGGCGGGCGGTGGTGCAAGGCGTCATCGGCCGGATCGAGTTGAAGCCGTGGCAGCCGGGTCGTCCGCGCAACGTGTTCGACCGGGAGCGGCTGGTCGTGACGCCTCGATGGGCGACGCTCCTGGACATCGCCGACCGGCACAAGCCAAAGGGTCGCAAGGAGCGAGCTGCCGCCCGCGAGGAGTACATGGCGCTGGCTCGGGAGGCCTGACCGCACAGGCTGCCTCCTAGTATCGACCTCGCATGGACATGAAGGCGCTGTCGGAGATCGTGGGCGAGTTGCGGGACCGGGCGGTCACGTACATGGACTACTGCTCGGGCACCGTGCGTTCGTTCGACGGCGCGGACGAGGATGCCCGTCGAGCCGTCGTCGAGATGCTGCCAGCAGCGTCCCAGATCGCCGCTGCGCTCAACGGCACGGTTGACCCCTCCGAACTTGAGACGGAGGACATCGGGGAGGGGCAGTTCAACTTCGCTCGCCGAGTGCACGACGCGGCCGTCCGGATGGCGGGCCATCTCCGGTTCCAGGCGGAGATCACCGAGGCGCTTCGAGCGGACGAACCTGAGATCGAGTCAGGCAGCCTGCATCCGTGGGTGTGGGAAGCCGCCGAATCGTTGTGGAGCGACGGTTACCGCCGAAACGCCATCCATGCCGCAGCAGACCAAATCGACACGAGGCTGCAGGCGAAGCTCGGCCGCGAGGACATCTCTGGGAAGGCGCTTGTGGCCCAGGCGTTCACACTCGATGACGCGGCGCCTGGCCGTCCGCGTCTGCGGTTCAAGAATGTCACGCCAGGATCCGAGGCCTACAACAGTGCGCACGAGGGCGCGATGCACTTCGGCATGGGCTGCTTCCAGCTCATCCGCAACTCGGCGGTGCACCGGCCGCGACGCGTTGCCGATCACGTGCTGGTCGAACACCTTGCGTCGCTGAGCTTGCTAGCTCGCTTGATCGAGTTCGCCGATCTGGTCGAGGTCGAGGCGGTCGACGACGAGAGAACCCCGCACGACTTCGGCGACGATCCTTTCGGCTAACGGAACCTGCTCTCGCGGCGTCGGCACCATCCTTTCGGATGCGCATCGCTACGAGCGCGAACTGCGAGCCTTCTCGTCGATGGAGATGGCGACGAGGTCGACCGCGGCGTCGACCGCCTTTGCGTTGAACAGGTAGATCTTCGGGTGCACAGGCTCGCCGTTGTGCAGGTTCGCCTGAGCGGGTGGATGGCTCTTCACGTATTTCGGGTCGCAGTACACCTCGACCCTCGGGGCGTTCGAGCGCTCGCCGCTGGAGTAGCCCGGCCTGACCGAGAAGCTCGCCACGCGACTCCGACAGTCCGGGTGGCGCACGTTGAGGTAGTCGGATCGTCGTGCCGCCGGCACCTCGATCGAGCAGCCGAGAGTTTCTAGCCGTCGAACGAACTGGCGCAGCCGGCTCTGGTGCTCCTTCGGTGCGAGGGCGATGCGATCCTCGACGGCATCGGCCGTCCGGCTCTCTACCCGCACGTCCGCTACCTCGACGCCATCGGGCACGTCGAGCTCGATGGTCACTGTTAGTCGGCTCATGCCGCTCCTTCCTCAGAATCGTTCTGAGAATAGCGGGCATAGCGCGAGAAAGTCGTTCCGACGGATCTGTCACCGTCGCTCGGGAGGCATCGGACCAGCCGGTGTCCACGAGTGAAGGGGTTCGTCGTGAGCGACGAGAACATCACAGGTCAGTCTGAGAGCGCCGATCACGAGCTGCGGGAGGAGGTGAACTACCAGTTCCTGACTGCGCTGCGAACCCAGGCTCGGACCGACGGCACAGGGATCGTCGTCGTGGTCGAGGTCGTCAATCCCGTGTGGCCGAATGGCGTCTATCCGCTTGCCACGCTGGCTCGATCGTCCCATCCGATTCCGTCGGACGCCGCACGTGACGCCCTGTGCAACGGGACGCTGATGACCGACGTCAGCGCCGACGGTGGGTGCGTGCACCTCTCCGTCACGACCATCGCCGCCGATGGCCAGCAGTACTTCGTCCAGACAAAGACGTTCGACCGGTCGGAACTCGACCGGATCGAGGCTCGGTTCGTCGAGCACGCTCGCATCGCCGAGCGAGGCATCGACCTGGAGCCCGTCGGCCAGGCGGCCGGATCGTGAGCGTCGATAACGCTGTCGTCGGACGGCCGACGACCGGCGAGCAGGGCGATGGCTTAGTCGGCGTCGTCCAGGACCTGACAGCCGCAGTCGAGCTGGACGTTGACGTCGTGGCCTCGGAGGTGGCAGTGATCGGCTGGCGGCACGATGGCACGTACACCTTGTTGCACTACTTCGACGACGGTGGGGTGGTGCGCTTGGCGTGATCTCCGTCGTCCGAGCAAGTGGCCCCGGTCGTCGTGGCCGGGGCCTTTGCGCGGGCGGCTCCTACTCGCCGAAGCCGTCGCGGATGTTCTCCGCCCCGCATGACGGGCAGATGATGTACGCGTGCGTGTTGCTGCCATCCTCGTACGGCATGTACGAGGTGCCACCGCTCAGAGACGACTGGCAGGCGCCGCAGTCATCTGCCGATCTCCCAACGCCGAGGAGCGGAGAACCTGGCGGCGCGAGAAGCAAGTCGCCACCACGGTCCACGACGATCACGCCGCACGTGTCGCACCAGTAGGAACCCTCGATCAACTCCTCGCCGTCCAACGTCGAGCCACAGGTCGGGCACTGCGGCTCCGAGCTCGGACGGATCGCACTCACCAGCCTGTCGAAGAATCCCACTGTCCCACCCTCCTCTGAGCGTTCGACAGCATAAGGATCTACGGCCGTGGCGTCTGGCCAATCGCCGCTGGAAGCCACCGGGACCTCGTGGGCGGTCCCGGGTGCGCTCAGACGATGGTCTGCACACCGCTGTACGTGCAGAGTTCTGGCGGCCACTGGTGACGAGGCACTGTCGCAGGGCTCGGCGATGATGCGGGCGTGAACATCATCGAGCTGGACGGGCGAGTGGGGCTGGCCCTCCTCGTGCTGTGCGCGCTCGGGTTCTCGAAGCTGTCGAAGCGGGCCAAGAAGGCGTGGAGCACGGTGGTGCTGTTGGTCTGCCTGCTCAACCCGCAACTCGTGGTCGATGCAGCGAAGGACATCGCAGCGGAGCGGACAGCGATGGTCACTGCGTGGGTGCAGGACTGGTTCAAGCAGCACCCGTTCGTACCTACGACGCCGAGCTCGACCGTGCCGGCGCCGCCAGCGCCTGGTCCTCCCTGATCGACAGCACACACATCCGCCGAGGGCTGGCCAGCCACTGCGCTGGCGATGCGGTGCGGTGAGGAGGGCACAGTGCTCGGACGCGGCCGCGACTGTCGGCGCGACAGGCCCAGCCCCCACGCCGCGCTTTCGTTTGCGCGTGGCGTAGAGCCGTGATCCCTCCGCAGGAAGCAGTTTCTGTCGTCGGTGCGATTCGGCCTCGGAACTGGACGGAACGGGTTGGGAACACGGAACTGGATCCGTTCCCGGTTCCACCGTTGTTCTGCGATCTGAGCCACTACGGAACAGGCCCTGGCCCTTGCCACCCTTGCTATCCCCTGATCCTGTTCCGCTGTTCCGTGAATCGGTATATGAAGTAGTTGGGGTCTTCCAGTTGGCCTCCAGAGGCGACTCAAGCGCTATAGGGGAATAGGAGGCTCGAAACCACGGAACATGGGAACAGGCCTCGGGCAGGAGTGCCTGAGCCTCGCTCCGGGAATTGGCCTCGGACCCGTTGTACGGTTCATTCAGAGTCACTGAGAATCATTCCCACAACGAGGTCCCAGCATGTCATCCATCACCTACACGGCGCAGCGACCCGACATCGCACCGCCGACTGGCAGCGACGTCAAGGTCATCGAGATGGTCGAGTCCATCCACACCACCGTGTTGCGTCTCGCCTCTCGGTCCGGCGGCGAGGTCGACCGCCGACCCGAGTGGCGCAAGCCGCAGGGCGACGAGCCCGGCGCCCACGCCGTCCCCACCGAGGTCGACGACAATGGCGAGCGGTACTGGCCGATCTTCCTGCGTGACGGCGTGCCAGTGCACCCCGTCCTGGCCGCCCACGACTTGTCGAGCGGTGCCGAGCTGCTCACGCCGGAGGATGAGGCGCTCGCCATCCTCGAAGAGACCCGCCGAGACGCTGGCGGTATCGGCTACGAGGGCGAGGTGCCGTACGAGGACTACGTCCGAGTCGTCATCGCCGCAGCCCGGGGCCAGCGCGCGAACGGTGCTCGGCGCCTCGAAGCCCTACTCGCACAGCAGCCCAGCCTCGACGCCGATGCGGAGCTGCCCGAAGGTGCCGTCCGCCGGGAGCCGTCCGACGGGTTCCTCGTGAGCCTGTCCGACGTCGCCGAGGTGTTCGGCCGAGACAAGCAGTGGGTCCGTCGAGCCGTCGATCGTGGAGAGCTCCCGGCGCCCGCCAAGAAGATCGGTCGGACGCTGTACTTCCGGTCCACCGCTATCGCCCGGGCGCTTGCCGCCTGAAGCTCTCGGGGCGAGGGCCGTTCCTCGTTCACTCCAGGTCCGTTTGCGGCCCTCGCTCCGTACCCTTGAAACCCCGTCCGTACATGCGACGAGCGGCCGCCCGCAGGCAGCCGCTCGGCTGAGGGTCCACTCCCAGAAGGACCAGAATGCAACCGTACAACGACCCCGAGCCCGACTTGCTCGTGCAGCGTCGAATCGACGCCGTACAGGCCCAGCTCACCTCGGCCGTGCAGATCATCAACGACGCATGGCCCGAGGCCTCGGCGCCGACCTACACCGCTCAAGCGGCGGTCCACGACGACGCGCCAGTCGTCGTCATCAATTGTCCGTGCTGCTGGCCGACCGCCTGCATCGCTCGGTACGGCGTGGAGCGGATCGAGCGTGACGGCGTGACGCCACGGTTCGTCTGGGAGTCCGACTGCGGCGAACCGGACTCGGTCATCCGTGAGCGCCTCGCTGCGCCGTCCGAAGCTGAGCGCCAGGCCGTCCCGCTCAGCGTGGAGCGCTACGTCACCGATGCGGTCGAGTGGTTCGAGTCCAAGGGCATCGAGTTCCCCGAGCTGGGTGCCGCACAACTTCCGGCGCACCCGCTGCACCTCGCCACTCCGTCACCCGTCCTTCGGGCTCTTCGGTCCTCGGACGTCCGAGTCACCGTCAGCGAGGTGGCTGACCTGCCGGAGCACCGTTCGAACCACGTCACACTCGGCCAGTTGATCGAGTCCGGCAAGTTCCCGGCGCTGGAGGACGACATCTGATGAGCAACTGGACCACGCCGATCCGACCGCCAGCTCGCGCTGACTGGTGGCGTGATCTGGCGCCCCGCGAGTGGGTCGACGGCAAGTTCGCCGATACGGGTCAGCAGGCGTTTGTCGACCGGATCCTCGACGCGTGGACTGGCGAGCGACACGGCGAGCCGTACGCCTTCCTACGCCGTGTTGACCAGCAGCCGATCATCCTTGAGTTCCGCACGTCGAAGGGCCGCTGGTCCGAGTACGAGCCGTCGCTTACCCAGTTCCGCCGACTCGGCGAGATCGTCCGCTATGCCCAGGGCCTGATCTACGCCGAGTCCATCTCGCTGACCGCCACCAGCGCCCAGCTCACACAGCGCACGACCCGGGGCACCGAGCTGGCCAAGCTGGCGGAGCGGGCCAATGACCTGCGCTTCCAAGAAGCGGTGGTCAAGCTGCTGCTCACGCAGCTGCCGGTCGTGCGAGCAAGCGAGCTCAACCCGATTGGCAGCCATCACAAGTTGCCGCTGAGCGATTGTGTCGTCGACCTCAAGACCTCGGCCCGCATCGAGCCCGCCGACTCCGACCCCGACTGGTGGCTGACCCGACGACTCCCGTCGCACTACATCGAGCCAGAGCCAGTCGACTGGGACCAGGTGTGCTCTGAACCGGCTACCTACGCAGGGCACAACCCCTGGGTTCGGTTCATGGTGGCGTTCACGTCCGGCGATGCCGACGTCATCCGCTACTTGCTGCGCTACATCGGCTGGTCGTTCAACGGCACGCCGACCAAGGACTTCCTCCTGCTGCGTGGTGATCACGACACGGGCAAGTCCACCTTCGGCTTCGCCGTCGCCCGCATGATGGGCTTCGACGGCTCGGCGCACCGACAGATGGGCTTCGCTGCGCAGATCACCGGAGACAAGCTCGTCGGCAACATCCGAGCGGCAGGGCACACCGACAGCCTCATGCCCTTGGAGCGGGCTCACTTCGTGTGGATCGACGAGCTCCCGAAGGAAGGTCGGCCCAACGAGCTGTTCCAGGCCATGACGGGCGGGGCGCGCACCTCGATCCCCGTCTCGGCAAAGGGAGAGAAGGGCCGCACCATTTCCATCACCGCTCAGTGCATGGGCTCGGGCAACGTCGACAGCTACAAGCTCGACGGACCCACGCTGCGCCGCTTCAAGGTCGCCGAGACTGCCGCCGACTTCCACGACGATGCCCACAACATCGAGTTGGCGAAGGCCTGCCAGGACTGCGACGACGAACTCCTCGCGCTCGTGCTGGCACACGCCTCCGAGTTCCCCGATCCGCCGCCCGCTGTCGTCATCTCCACGGCGCGCCTGTTCGATTCTGGCTACGACGAGGTCGAGTCGACGCTCGCTGTACTTGGGTTCGAGAAGGTTGAGCAGCCCGACGACGACCTCGACGGCGTGCTCGTCGCCGAGATCCGGGTCAAGGTGGAGGCGCTTGGCGGAGTGAGCTGGACGCCGTTCGCCCGAGACCTGCGGGACTACGTCAAGGTCAAGGGATGGAAGAAGTCCCGCAAGTGGCAGGACCCAGACCCAATGGCCCGAACGATGCTGAGCTCGATGAAGCTCGATGACCCGTCATCGACGGCGGGCAAGGCAGCGGCCGCAGTCGTGCCATCACTGCGCCGCGTCAAGACCTCGGCCACCGACTCGATCTAGCTCCTCGGAGGGAGAACGCAATGCAGACCTCAGCTTCGACGCGCCCCGAAACGAGGAGTCTCTGATGCCCGGAGGCAGATGGGACCTCGGCGCTGCGCGCACCGGCCTCACGAACTCCAACCGCAGCCTCCAGTCGCCGAGCGCGGCTGGCGGAAGCATCGTTGAGGTGCCGCCGCCACCGGACCTCGACGAGCGGGCTACGGCCTACTGGAACCTCTACGCCCCGGCTCTCATCGAGCTACGTGTGCTGCGCCCCGAGGACATGCCACGCCTGCGTCGTCTGTGCCAGGCGACGGCCTCAGCGGACGAGGCATTCGAGGAGATGACTCGCGCTCGCCAGCGGTACGCCGAGTTGGTCGAGGTTGACACATCGGGCATGACCGACCGGCAGCTCGCCGGCCACTCGCGAGCTTGCGACCGGCTGTCCGCTGCGATCAAGAGAGCCAACGGGCAGTACCGAGACGCCGACACGATGGCGTACAAGTCGGAGCAAGCCCTCGGCGTCGGCGTCGTCGCCCGAGCGAAGCTCGGCGTCGTCCACCTGACCGGCATGTCACTCGCCGAGCAGATCAACAACGGACTGCTCGGGAGTCCCGTTGAGACCGACGAGCAGGGAGACCCGTCATGACCGACTTCACCGGCTGGAGCGACGACGAGTTGCACGCACACGGCGACGCCAAGCGCGAGCAGCGCAAGCGCGAGCGCGAGGAGTTCGAGGAGCAGCTCGCAGCGGACTTCCTCCGCAACCCGATCGGCCTCTGGATCTCGGAGCTCGACGAGGAGCTCGATGCCCACCTCATGACGCCTGCGGTCCGAACGCTGCACGCTGCCTACAAGCTGCGCTGCCTCTCCGAGGTGGACGGTTCGCTCTGGCCGACCGTCGCCGCCGAGTTCGCCGTCTGGGCGCGTGCGTGCCCTGAGGCGGCCATCGACGTCTCCTGCCGCGCTCTGCCCGACAACTGACGCAGCACGCCGTCACAAACTCCCACCGGCCGGAGAATCGCCGCGACCGGCAGTGTCCAATGGATCCATGGACGGAACCAATGCGCCGGAGTTCCTCACGGCACAGGAGCTGGCTGACGAGCTCGGCGTGCACGTGCGCTCTGTGCTTCGAGCCGCTCGCCAGGGCCGGCTCCCTGCTCATGTGCTGAACAGCGGCCAGGTCGTCTTCATCCGCCGTGAGGTCGTCGCTCGCTGTGAGGCGGTGGCCTCGTGAACGGCGAGAAGGACCCCGACTTCCTCGACCAGTACAAAGACCTCGAGCGCCGCGTGCGCACCCTTGAGCAGACGCCCCGCATCCCGCAGGTGTCGGGCGGCACGCTGGGGCCGCAGTCGGCGACCAACTTCACGAGCTACCAGTCGACCTACAACTCCTACGTCACGCCGACCGGCGGGCTGGCGGTCGATGCCGTGATCTCTCCGAAGGGTTCAGCGCTCGTCTTCGCGACGTGTCAGTTCTTCGCCTACCTGCTCGGTGGCGCAGGCCTGAACTTCATCAGCGGCCACGTGAGCGTCAAGCAGACCGGCGCCAACTCGTTCACGCCCAACATCGCCACCCCGTCCGACGGAGGCCTGTGGCGGTACCAGCGGGACAACACCACGCCAGACGAGCAGTTCACTGGCCCGATCACCTACGTCAGGTCCCTGTCGGGTCTGGCGCCGGGCCTCACCACGTTCACGTGGGTCGAGGGCTTCCTGTCCGATGAGCCCGTCGCCGTTGCGTTTGCGAGTGGCGCACAGATGTCCGCTCGCCAGTTGCTGGTGCTGCCGTTCTGATGGCCATTCTCTCGCTCACCCAGGCTCAGCT
>JAEZAI010000126.1 GCA_023427825.1 Actinomycetes bacterium | reverse complement strand
TCTCGGACTGGCCCACGCCCACCGTCTCGACGAGCACGACGTCGAAGCCGGCGGACTCGCACACCAGGATCGTCTCGCGGGTCGCACGGGTGACGCCGCCGAGCGAACGGCCCGCGGGCGACGGGCGCACGAACGCGTGAGGGTCGACCGCCAGGCGCTCCATCCGGGTCTTGTCGCCCAGGATCGAGCCGCCGGTGCGCGAGCTCGTGGGGTCCACCGCCAGCACGGCCACCCGGTGGCCCGCCGCGGTCAGGTCGATGCCGAGCTGGTCGATGAACGTGCTCTTGCCGACGCCCGGCACCCCGGTGACGCCCACGCGGTGCGCACCGCCGGTCGACGGGAGCAGCTCCTGGATGAGCTGCTGGGCCATCCGGCGGTGGTCGGGGTTCTGGCTCTCGATGAGCGTGATCGCCCGGGCCAGCACGGTGCGGTCACCGGCGAGCACACCGTCCAGGTAGTCGGAGACCGGGAGCAGGGCCGCCATCGGGCGGCACCCTAGTGCCCGGCCCCGTCCCGCCCGTGAGCCGACCCCGGGGTCCGGGCTTCAGCCCTCGAGAGCTCCCGACCTAGGGTGTCGGGCCGGAGGGAAGGCGCAGACGGCCACACAGCAGGAGCCGAGCGGGCGGATGGCTCGTAGGACCAGGGATCAGCGACGTATCGACTACCTCGACATCGGGGTGGAACTGCTCACGGAGGGCGCCGCGTCCCGGCCCGACCCTGGCCTGGCGTTCGCCCATGTCCGGATCTCCGACGTGGCCGAGCGGGCCGGGGTGACCAAGGGCGCGCTGTACCACCTGTGGGACTCGCAGGAGGAGTACTGGTCGGACCTCCTGCGCTTCATGCTCGACGAGGGTCGCCTGGCCGGGATGCCGGCGGTCGCCGACGCCACGCTCGAGCTGGCGGACCGGACGGGGGCGCTGCCGACGCCGGTGGAGTGGGCCAACTTCATCTTCGACCGCTTCAAGGACGACCCGTCGTTCTTCGCCCGGGTCGGCCTCTTCTCCTACCTGCAGGACGGGTTGGTCCGCGAGGAGCTCGACCAGGAGTTCCGGGCGAGCCTGGAGGAGTTCGAGTCCATGGTCGCCACGGCGGTCGAGGACATGGGGCGCCGGCCCCGGGCGGGCACCGATCTGCGCGACTTCAGCGCGGTCGTCGCGTCGTTGATGCACGGGTTCTGCCTGGAGCACCGCGTCGACCCCGACCGCACGCCCGACTTCACTGTCGACGGCGAGCGCACCAGCCTCTTCGCCGTGTGCGTGCTCGGCATGCTCGAGGCGTTCACCGAGGCCGCCGACGTGCAGGAGCTGGCGAGCTGATGGCACGACCGACGGCCGAGGAGCGTCGCCGCGCCTACCTCCAGGTCGGCGCCGACATGGTGACCGTCCACGGTCCCTCGGCGGGCGAGGACGGCACGCTCGACGCGCTGGCCAACGTGAAGGTCGCGGACGTCGCCCGGCGGGCCGGCGTGACGAAGGGCGCGCTGTACCACATCTGGGCGTCCCAGGAGGACTACCGCCGGGACCTGTTCCAGCACCTGCTGGACATCGGCGAGCGTGCCAACACCGAGCAGGCGGAGTCGCTGCTCGCCGAGGCGGTCGACGACGACGGTCGACCGATCACCGACACGACCGAGCTGGCCACCCGCCTGGCCGCGGTGGCGTACCGGGACATGCGCGACGACCCGAAGATGCTGGCCCGCTTCAGCTTCTACAACTACGCGCACGATCCCCGGGTGAACGAGATGCTCGCCGAGGGCGTCGCTGCGTTCGACTCGTACTACGTGCGCTACCTCGAGGCGTCCGGTCGCCGCATGCGCGCCCCGTTCGAGCTGCGCCACCTGATCACGTCGGTGAACTCGTACCTCTTCGGCACGATCATCCGGCACCGCATCACCGGCGGGACCGACACCACGACCGACGGCGCCGAGCTCTACGCCGAGGGGTTCCGGGCGATCCTGCTCCACCTCACCGAGCCGGACCCCGACGCCGGGTGATCCCCGCAGGGCGGCGAGGACCGGATCATCCGGAACAGCCATGAGCCACCGGAGGTGCCGTCCTCCGGAGCGACTCCGTCGCTGACCCCCCGACCGGTCGGTCGGCGGGTCAACGACCGAGGTCGTAGCCGAGCTGGTCGGCGAGCCGGTCGAGCAGGTCCGACGCGGCCTCGTGGATGACGGTGCCGGGCGGGAAGACCGCTGCGGCGCCGGCGTCGTAGAGCGCCTGGTAGTCCTGCGGCGGGATCACGCCGCCCACCACGACGAGGATGTCGGGACGGCCGAGCGACTCGAGTGCCTGCTTCAGCTCGGGCACGAGCGTGAGGTGTCCGGCGGCGAGCGACGACGGGCCGACGATGTGCACGGCGGCCTCGACCGCCTGGCGGGCGACCTCCTCGGGCGTCTGGAACAGCGGTCCGATGTCCACGTCCCAGCCCAGGTCGGCGAAGGCCGAGGCGATGACCTTCTGGCCGCGGTCGTGGCCGTCCTGGCCCATCTTGGCGAGCAGGATGCGGGGGCGGCGGCCGTCGGCGGCCTCGAACGCCTCGACCTTGCGCTTCACCTCGTCCACGGCACCGCCCTTCTCGCCCAGCTCGCTGCGGTACACGCCGGAGATCGACCGGATGTCGGCGCGGTG
>JAEZAI010000061.1 GCA_023427825.1 Actinomycetes bacterium | reverse complement strand
CGGACTCAAGTTGATGTCGGAGCTGCGGGGTCCGGTGACGCTGGTCGACCAGGCGGTCGCGGCGGAGGTCCACGGCTTCGACTTCGTGTCGATCTCGGACCACTTCCACCCGTGGTTGCCCGAGCAGCACCACAGCCCGTTCGCCTGGGCGGTGCTGGGAGCCATCGCGTCCCGGACCACCACGCTCGAGCTGGCGACCGGGGTGACGTGTCCGATCGTCCGCTACCACCCGGCGATCGTGGCCCAGGCCGCGGCCACCGTGGCCGCCATGTCGAGTCGCCGCTTCACGCTTGCGGTCGGCGCCGGGGAGCGCCTCAACGAGCACGTCACCGGGGCGCGCTTCCCGTCGGTCGACCTCCGCCACGAGATGCTCGAGGAGGCGGTCGACATCATCCGGACGCTGTGGACCGGCGACTGGGTCACCATCCGCGGCCGCCACCTGTCCGTGGAGGACGCCCGCCTGTTCGACCTGCCCGACGAGCCGCCCGACATCGCGGTGGCGGTCAGCGGGCCGGGCTCGCTGGAGGTGGCCCGGCGCTGCGGCGCGGACGGCATCGTCGCCACGGAGCCGGAGGCCGCGTTGGTGGACGGCTGGGTCGAGCGCGGCGGCGAGCGGACCGCCACGTGGACCGAGGTACCGTTCGCCTGGGCGCCGTCCGCGGACGAGGGCCGCGAGCTGGCCCGGAGCCGGTTCCGGTTCGGTGCCGGGGGATGGAAGGTCATGTCCGAGCTACCGAACCCCGTGAACTTCGACGCGGCCACCAGCCAGGTGCGTCCGGAGGACCTGCTCGACAGCGTCCCGAGCGGGCCGGACCCCGAGCCCTACGTTCGCGCCGTGCGGGCGTACCAGGACGCCGGGTTCGAGCGGATCGCGATCGTGCCCGTCAACGACGACCTCGACGTGCTGCTCGAGTTCTGGGAGCGCGAGGTGCTCCCCGAGGTCGGCTGAGCGCCCGGCGGCCCGCTCGGCCTGCGCCGGCGGCGCCTCGACCTCCCCTCTTTCAGCCGACGCCGAGCTCGTCGGCGAGTGCATCGAGCTCGGCCAGCCACACCGCGGCGTTCCCGTCGCTCGGCGCACGCCAGTCGCCCCGGGGCGAGAGCGAGCCGCCGGAGCCGACCTTGGGGCCGTCGGGCAGCGCGGACCGCTTGAACTGGCTCGTCCGGAAGAACGTCACCAGGAACTCGCGCTGCCAGCGCACCAGATCGGCCAGGTCGTACTCGTGGCGGTCCTCCTCGGCGATCGACGTGGGCCATGCACCACGCGACCGGTCGCCCCACGCGTGGTGCGCCAGGAAGGCGACCTTGGACGGGCGGTAGCCGAACCGGAGCACGTGGTACAGGTGGAAGTCCTGGAGGTCGTACGGCCCGACCACGTCCTCGCTGCGTTGCTGCGGTCCGGCCTCGGGGTCGTCGCCGGGGGAGCCCGGCACCAGCTCGGGCGAGATGCCGGTGGCCAGGATCGACTCCAGGATCTCGCCGGTCGCGGCCTCGAACGCGTCGCTCCGGGCGACCCACCGGACCAGGTCCTGCACGAGGGTCTTGGGGACCGACGCGTTGACGCCGTAGTGCGACATCTGGTCGCCCACGCCGTAGGTGCACCACCCGAGCGCCAGCTCCGACAGGTCGCCGGTGCCCACCACGAGGGCGTCGTGGTGGTTGGCGAGCCGGAACAGCAGCGAGGTGCGCGCCCCGGCCTGCACGTTCTCGTAGGTGACGTCGTAGTCCGGCGAGCCGGTGGCGGCCGGGTGCCCCAGGTCCTCGAGCATCTGCTGCGCGGCGGGGCGGATGTCGATGGTGTCGGAGCTCACGCCGAGCGCGTCCATGAGGGCGAGAGCGTTGCCGAGCGTGCGCTCGCTGGTGGCGAAGCCGGGCATCGTCACACCGAGCACGTTGGTGCGGGGATGGCCGAGCAGGTCCATCGTCCGGGCGGCGACCAGCAGCGCCTGCGTGGAGTCGAGCCCGCCGGACACGCCCACGACGACCTTCTCGATGCCCGTCGCCCGCAGCCGGGTCACCAGCCCATCGGTCTGGATGGCGTACACCTCGGCGCAGCGGTCGTCGCGGTCCGGACCGTCGGTGGGGACGAACGGGAACCGCGCCACGGTGCGTTCGAGCTCCGAGGCCCGGCCGGGCGCACCCAGCGTGAAGGGCACCCGGCGCACGCTCCGGGCGGCCGCGTGGTCGGTGGCGGCGTCGGTGTAGCTGGTGGTGCGGATGCGGTCGGCCACGAGCCGGTCCAGGTCGACGTCGCGCAAGATCAGCTGCGGCCGGGTCGCGTGGCGCTCGGACTCGGCGAGGATCCCGCCGTTCTCGCAGATCAACGCGTGGCCGTCCCACGCCAGGTCGGTCGTGGACTCGCCGGAGCCAGAGGCCGCGTACACGTAGGCCGAGATCGTCTGGGCCGAGTGGGTGCCGCACAGCGACCGCCGGTAGTCGTCCTTGCCGATCGTGATGTTGCTGCCCGACGGGTTGAGGAGGACCGTCGCGCCCGCCATGGCCAGCAGCGTGCTCGGCGGGAGCGGGGCCCAGAGGTCCTCGCAGATCTCCACGCCCACGACCAGGTCGGTCACGTCGTCCGCGGCGAACAGGAGACCGGGGCCGAACGGCACCTCGCGCCCGAGCACGACCACCGAGTCCGCCGGCGCGTCCCGCGCCGCGCTGAAGTGCCGCTTCTCGTAGAACTCGCGGTAGTTCGGGAGGTACGCCTTGGGCACCACGCCCAACACGTCCCCGTCGTGCAGCACGGCCGCCACGTTGAACAGCTGGTGCCCGACGCGGAGCGGGAGCCCGACGACCGTGAGGGGGAGCATGCCCTCGGTGGCGGACCGGATCCGATCGAGCCCGGCGAGCGCCGCCTCCACGTAGGCCTGCTGATGGAACAGGTCCTGGCTGGAGTAGCCGGTGAGCCCGAGCTCCGGGAAGACGACCGCGGCCACGTCGCGCTCGTGGGCCCGGCGCAGGAGCTCGATGGTCGCGGCGACGTTGGCGTCGACGTCCGTGACCGCCACTGCGGGCACCGCCGCGGCGACGCGGGCGAACCCGTGCCGGGAGGGCGAGCCGAACTCGCATGTCGCCGGGCGGGAGCGGTCCACCCCGCTCAGTCCGTCGACTGCCGCTCCGCGGCCGGGGCGCCCGCGGACTCCTGCCGGAAGCGACGCTCGGCCTCGTCCGTGTCGCCGTCGGTCTCCTCCAGCAACTCGTCCACGAGCTCCTGGTCCTGGTCGACGGCCTGGCCGAACGACTTGTCCTCGTAACCCGGCTGCTCGTACTTGGCGTCGGGGTCGGTTCCGGTCGGGGTGTCGGTCCCGGGCTCGGGCTCTCCGTTCGATGCGGTGTCGTCCATGCGCCGCGCCCTACCCGGGCCCACCGCCGGTCAGTCGGGTGAGGGTCCGTCGGTTGACCGGTGAATGAGGACCCGCCGATCGGGTACGGCCCACGCACACTCGCACCCCACGCGTTCCGACCGAGGAGGACGACATGCGACTGATGAGGAAGATCCGCACCATGGCCCTGGTCGCCGGCGCCGGCGCTGCGGCCGCCTACTTCCTGGACCCCGAGAACGGCCCGGAGCGCCGCCGGCGGGTGGTCTCGATGGCGGACGAGGCCCGGCGCAACCTCGAGCACGCCCGCAGCGCCACGTCGGGGACCACGCCGGACGACGAGGAGTCGCACGAGGGCCTGCCGACGACCGGCACGGTCTCCGACGTGCTCGAGGAGGCGGAGGACGCGGCACCGGGTCGGTCGGCGCCCGACGCTCGACTGACCGAGACGCTCTCGGCGGCACCCGCGCCCGGCTGACAC
>JAEZAI010000517.1 GCA_023427825.1 Actinomycetes bacterium | reverse complement strand
GTCCGGGACCTTCTGCTCGTTGCGCAGGAGGCCCCGGACGGTACCCTGGACCTCGGCGGACGCAGCCGGGGGAGCTGCGAGCTCCATCTAGGGAGAACGAGAGATGATCGAGACCACGAAGGCCCTCCTGGAGAACACGATCAACCAGGCGCTCGAGCTCGCCAAGTCGGCGAACAGCGCCTTCCGCACCCACGACGACGTGGCGGTGGCCCTGCCCGGCGGGCTCTTCGGTCACGTGCGCAACGGTCGTCTGGTGGGCTTCGGCCTCGAACCCGTCGGCGACGTGTACGTCGACGAGGAGCGTCACGTCACGGACCTGCCCGACGGCGGTCCCGGCCACCTGCTCTGGGGCCGCATCGCCGCCGTCGCCGGTGCCTCCACCGCCGCCGCTTCTGCGGTCGCCGGTGTGGTCACCGCCGTCGTCCTCGGACGCCGGCACTCCGCCACGGCGTGAACCTGACCGCAGGCACCCCGCCACGCGAGTTCCGCTTCGGCGCGCGCCCTGCCTAGCCTGCGCCCATGGCGGAGCAGCTCCTCTGGACGCCCCTGCAGCTGGGGCCGGTCACGGTCCGCAACCGCATCGTCTTCTCCGCGCACCTGACGAACTACGCGCTCGACGGGCTGCCCACGGAGCAGCACGCGGCGTACTACGCCGAGCGGGCGGCCGGCGGTGCGGGGCTCATCATCACCGAGGAGCACTCGACCCACCCCACGGACTGGCCGTACGAGAAGCTGATCCACGGCTTCCACCGGGACGTGATCCCCGGGTACCGGCGCATCACCGAGGCGGTGCACCGGCACCGGACGCCGATCTTCGCCCAGATCAACCACAACGGCGGCCAGGCGAGCTCCATGTACTCGCGCCTGCCCGTGTGGGCGCCGTCACCGGTTGCCGACCCGCTGTTCCGCGAGGTCCCCAAGGCCGTCGACCACGCCGAGATCGCGGAGATCGTGGCCTCGTACGCCAGGGTGGCCGAGCACTGCGCCGAGGGCGGCTTCGACGGCATCGAGCTCCAGTGCTCGCACAGCTCGATCGTCCGCGGCTTCCTGTCGCCCGCGACCAACCGCCGGACCGACGAGTACGGCGGCTCGCTCGAGAACCGGGCCCGGATCCTCGTCGAGATCGTCGCCGCGGTGCGCACCGCGATCGGATCGGACCTGGCGCTCGGCGTCCGCATCTGCGGTGACGAGCTGATCGAGGGCGGCACGACCATCGACGACGCCGTCGCGGTCGCGCGCATGGTCGAGGCCACGGGGCACGTCGACTACATCAACACCTCGATCGGCGTGGCCACGGCCTCGCTGTTCATGATCGAGGCGTCCATGCACATCCCGCCGGGCTACGCCATGTTCATCCCGAGCGCGCTGCGAGAGGCCGTCGACCTGCCGATCGTCGGCGTCGGCCGCTTCAAGGACCCGCTCCAGGCCGAGCGGGCGCTCGCCGAGGGGCAGTGCGATCTGGTGGGCGTCGTGCGGGGTCAGATCGCCGATGCGGAGTTCGTGGCCAAGTCTCGGGCCGGCTTCACCGACGACACCCGCCTCTGCCTCAGCTGCAACCAGGAGTGCGTCGGTCGCATGGGCCTGAACCGGTGGCTCGGGTGCATCGAGAACCCGCGCACCGGTCGCGAGTCGCTGGGCGTGGGCGAGGCTCGGCCGGTCCAGGTCGGTCGCCGCGTGCTCGTCATCGGCGCCGGCCCCGCCGGCCTGCAGGCCGCCATCGCGGCGGCCCGCAACGGCCACCACGTGACCGTCCTGGAACGGGACGGCGCCGCCGGCGGTCAGGTCCGCCTGGCCGCGTCGGTGCCCAACCGAGCCGAGTTCGGCGACCTGGTCCGCAACCAGCTCCACGAGTGCGGCCGGCTCGGCGTCGAGATCGAGTACGGCGTCGAGGCCACGGTCGACGAGGTCGTGCGTCGCCGGCCCGAGACGGTGGTGGTCGCCACCGGCGCGGTCGCGGCCCGCCCGTGGTGGGTGCCCGCGGACGCCGAGTGGATCGTCGACGTGCGCGACGTGCTGACCGGTGACGCGCACCCGAGCGGCGAGGTGGTCGTGCTCGACGAGCTGGGCTTCCACCACGCCACGTCGGTGGCCGAGGTGCTCGCCGACCGGGGTTGCTCCGTGGAGGTCATCAGCCCCGGCATGGTCGTGGGCCAGGACCTGGGCATCACGCTCGACCTGGAGAACTGGTGGATCCGGGCGGGCGCCAAGGGCATCGTCCAGTCCACCGAGCTGGTGCCCATGGGCGTGGAGGGCCACGAGGTCACGCTGCAGCACCACCCGACCGGGACCATGCAGACCCGCGAGCCGGACTGGCTGGTGCTCGCCGTCCCGGCCGCGCCGGCCGAGGCCCTGTACCACGAGCTGCGGTCGTCGCCCGAGCTGCAGCGACGCGGCGTGGACGTCGAGCGCGTGGGCGATGCGCTCGCCCCGCGCCGTGCCCACGCGGCGGTGATCGACGGCGAGCGCGTCGGCGCAGCCATCCCGACCGCCGCACGCAGCGGGCTCGTCGCCACGCCGGCCTGATCCGGTCCGTTCGGCTGGTCGGTGGGAGCACCGGAACTCCACGCGCCGTGTGTGAGACTCCCGCCGTGACCGACCACCCCTCCGGTGCGGCCCGGATCCTCGGCTCGTGGTGGCTCCTCGCGGTCGTGGTGCTGGCGGTCTACCTGCTGAGCCCGGTGCGTGACGCCACCGAGCACGACCCGGCGTTCGTGCCGATGACGGCGCACGCGCTCGTCCACGACCGGAGCGTGGCGATCGACTCCTTCGGTGCCGAGCGGCTGGTGGGGCATCCCGTGGTGTTGAGCGACGGCTCGCTCGACCCGGGGTTCGTGGTCGAGCGGGTCGGAGGGCCGGGCTGGGCCGAGCTCGTCGCCGCGGTCGACGACCCCGACGTGGAGGTCCGCGACTACTTCCCGTGGACCTCGGCCGTCATGGCGGTGCCGGCGGGCGTGGTGGCCGGCGTGGTGGGCGCGGTCACCGGCGGCCGCGACAGCGGCGAGCTCATCGGCGACGGCGACTTCACGCTGTGGCACACCGCGTCGGCCGCGCTGGTCACGCTCGGTGCCTTGCTCGTGCTGCGGGCGGTGGCACTCGCGGTACTGACGGCGTCGACCGACCGTCGCCGGCTGCTCGCGAACGCCTCGGCCCTGGTGGTCGCGCTCGGCACCTCCGCATGGTCGACCGCCAGCCGGGCGCTCTGGCAGCACACGCCGTCGTTCCTCCTGCTGTCGCTGGCGGTGTGGTGCGCGGTGCGCCTCGACCGCGACGGCGCGCGGTCCGAGAGCGCCACGGGCGTCGACCGGTGGGTGGTCGGGCTCGGAGCCGCGGTGGTGGCAGCCGCCGTCGCCCGCCCCACGAACCTCGCCACCGGCGTGGTGCTCCTCGCCTGGGCCCTGTACCGGCGGCGCGAGCAGCTCGGCCCGACGGCGCTGTCGCTCGCCATCGGGGTCGCCGCCGCGGCGGGCGGGTTCGTGCTGGCGAGCTCTGCCCTCGTCGGCCGGGCGCTGCCCGACTACTACTCGGCGGGTCGCCTGGAGGTGGGCGGCTGGTTCGCCGAGGCGGTGCTCGCCAACTGGTGGAGCCCGAGCCGGGGTCTGCTCCTGGCGTCACCGGTGCTGGTGCTCGCCGTGCCCGGCACCGTCCTGGCGTGGCGCGACCGCGAGCGGAGGTCGCTCGTCGTGGCGCTGTGGGCGTCGGTCGCGGCGGTGACCGTGTCCGTGTCCGCGTTCCCGCAGTGGTGGGCCGGCCACGCCGTCGGACCCCGGTTCATGACCGAGGCGGTCCCGCAGCTGTTCGTGCTGTCGCTGCCCGCCGCGGACCGCGTGTCCGACCTGTCACGGCTCCGCGCCGGCGCCGAGCACCGGGGCCGGGCGGTCGCCGTGGCGATCGTGGTCGTCCTGCTGGCCGTCTGGTCGATCGGGTACCACGCCGTCGGCTCGGTGGCGGGCGCCGCCGGCTGCTGGAACGTCTACCCGACCGACGTGGACGACGACCCGGGCCGCGTGTGGTCGGTGGCCGACGCCCAGGTGCTCGAACCGCTCCACCGCGTGCTCGACGACGATCGGCGTGCGGCTCAGAACGCCGTCTGCTGACCCGACCCGGCATCTGTGGGTCCCAGCGGACAATCCTTGTCCGGGCGCGACCCTCATATCCCTGGGCGGAGGGTGTGCTCCCAGGCGAGGGCCAGGGCGTTCACGCCGCGTCCGGTGACCGGGTCGCCCACGGCGGTCTGCTCCGAGACCAGCACCGGGTCCCAGCCGACCCGGCGTCCCACCTGACGCCGCACCTTGAGCGGCGGGGGCACGAGCCGCCCGACGTTGCCGCCGGCGGCGTCGGTGACCGCCACCTCGCCGACCGAAGAGGTGGCGTGCGCCACGCTCATGCCGTCGACGACGGCCACCAGTCGCTGCACGCCTGGACCCTCGGTGACGATCGACGCGAGCTCGGTCCCGTCGCCGGACCGGAGCCGGGCGACCGTGGTGGGCCGGGCGACCGCGGTGGGCCAGGCGACCGCGGTGGGCCGGGCCGTCGCGACCGAGACGACGCCGCCGGTGGCCAGGTGCAGCACGTGGGCGCGGTCCCCGGGCGCGGGACCGGCGACCTCGAGGACGAACGTGCCCAGCCACACGCCGGCGCCGTCGTGGACCGACCACGTGGGGTGCAGGTCGACCAGGCCCCCGCGGCGGTGCCAGATGACCAGGGTGCCGGCGGTCAGCGGGTCGTCGCCGCCGATCGCGCCGGCGTGGCACGCCTGCAGGACGGCCCGGTGCTCGTCCGGCGTGGGCTCGGCCCGGGCCCACCGGGGTGCGCCGGGCGTGAGGCCGTCGGGGTCGAAGCTCTGGACGCCCA
>JAEZAI010000436.1 GCA_023427825.1 Actinomycetes bacterium | reverse complement strand
CGGGCGTGATGCGGGCGGGCGGCGACCCCCGCCGTCCGCACGGCGGGATCACCGAGGAGTTCGTCCGCGCCTATGCCCGACTGCACTCGCTCGGCTGGGCGCACTCGGTGGAGGTGTGGGAGGACGGCGAGATGGTCGGCGGGGTCTACGGCGTGTCGATCGGCGCCTTCTTCGCCGGCGAGTCGATGTTCCACCGTGCGACCGACGCGTCCAAGGCCGCGCTCGTCCACCTGACCGCGCTGTTCGAGGACGTGCCGCACGCCCTGTTCGACGTGCAGTGGCTCACGCCGCACCTCGCCTCGCTCGGCGCCGTGGAGATCCCTCGGAGCGAGTACCTGCGACGTCTCGAGGTCGCCACCGGCGCGCCGGCCGAGCCGTTCGGCTGATCGCTGCGGTTCTGTTGCGCGATCGACGACCCATGGGTCGTAGATCGAAACGGGTGGAGCGGTCAGGCGGCGGCGGGCGTGGCGCCGTGGGAGATCTGCCGCGACCGCTGGACCCGCCAGATGATGAAGGTGATGATGCCGAGCACCACCTGCGGGATGAACGTCGCGGCCCGCCAGAGCAGGTTCGCCGCGAGCGCCTCGTTCTCCGACATGCCGAACGCGTGGAGCAGCCCCACCAGCGCGGCGTCGACGGTGCCCAGGCCGCCCGGAGTGATCGGGATGAACCCGGCCAGGCGCGCGAGCGCGAAGGCGGCGAACACCTCGAGCAGGTTGATGCCGGTCGACGAGCCGCCGAGCCCGTAGATCGCCACCGCCAGCACCGAGAACTGCGCGAGCTGCTGGCCGAAGTTCGTGATCGTGAGGAGCACCCATCGGTCGTGGACGACGTCGACCGTCTGGTCGCGGAACCGGACCACGCCCTGGGTCACCGTGTCGGGCGCCTGGCCCTTGCGGAACCTCGACATGAGCGAGTCCCCCCACCCGCCGATCCGCAGCGCCCACGCCTCGCTGCGCAGCACGAGCGCCAGCACGCCGACCACGACGCCGAGCGCCACCAGGGCGCCGATCGCGCCGAGCGCCATGGTGCCGGTGGCCTCACCGGTGACCAGCAGCGCCAGCAGACCGAGGGCGGGCAACGCCAGCGTCACGAGCATGTTCCACACGCTGGTCACGCCGATGGCCGACGACGCCACCGCGGGGCCGATGCCGTAGCTGTTCAGCATGGCGTACTGGACGCCCAGGCCGAACGCCCCGCCCGCCGGCACCGCGTTCGAGATCATGAACGAGGTCTGGCGGACGATGAACGCCCGCGGGTAGCCGATGCCGGGCAGGGCCGCCTGGTACGGGAACACGTAGATGATGATGTTCAGGATCGTGAACACCCCGAACACCACGAGCGACCCGACCGACATCTCCTGGATGGCGTCCCACGCGTCGCTGTAGTTGGCGAACTTCGGGAAGATCCCGAGGAACACGATTACCAGCACGGCGATCGTGATCGCCGCCGCGATGAGCTGCTTCCAGACCGCGGGGCGCTTGGCCGGCGGCACGTCGGGCGTGGCGCCCGTCGTCGTGTCGGCGGACGCGGTTCCGCCCGGGGCGTCGGTGCTGCTCACGGCGTCACGCTACCGGCGTGCAGGCCGGACCCGACGGGATGCAGGCCTGACCTCGCGGGATGCAGACCTGACCCGGCGGGATGGCGCGCCTGACCCCACGGCATGCGTACCTGGCCCGGCGGGTCCCCCCGGGATCGACGCGGCTCAGGCGTTCTTGGGCAGCTCGGAGAACGGCATCGTCTTGTCGTTGTTCGGCTCCTTGGGGAGGCCGAGGACGCGCTCGCCGATGATGTTGCGCTGGATCTGGTCGGTGCCGCCGTAGATCGACGGTCCCTGGGCCCACAGGGCGACCCACGTGACCATGTTGAGGAACGGGTTGCCCGTCGCCTCCTCGATCGCGGCCTTGTGCTCGTCGTCGTAGGCGTGGAGCGTGCCCGCCGGGCCGACGATCCGCAGGCCGAGGTCGCGCACCAGGCGCATGAGGTCGCTCATGGCCAGCTTGGAGATGTTGGGCATGCCCGGGATCTCACGACCGGCCTGCTTGGCGGCCTTCACGCGCAGGTTGTTGTACCGGCCGAGCTCGCCCATGGTGTAGAGCCGCACGAGGTCCTGGCGGATGGTCGGGTCGTCCAGGCTGCCGTTGCTGCGGGCCAGGTCCTGGAGCATCTTCGGCATGGCGCCGAGCATTCCGATGGCGCCACCACCGCCCTTGCGGGAACCGCCCTTCTTGGGAGCGAAGTCGCCGGCGCGCGCGCCGAGCTGGTTCGCCACGCTGCCCGGCGACACCGCAGACGCCGCGGCCGAGCCGCCGCCCGAGCCCAGGCCGGCGCGCTCGTGCATGAGCGTCGTGTTGGTCACGGCCCAGCCGTTGTTCTTGTCGCCGATGATCGCGTCGGCCGACACCCGGGCGTCGGTCAGGAACACCTCGTTGAACATGGCGTGCCCGGTCATCTCCCGCAGGCCTCGCACGTCCACGCCGGGCTGGTGCATGTCGAACGCGAACCAGGTGATGCCCTGGTGCTTCGGCAGGTCCTGGTCGGTGCGGGCGATGAGCATGCCCATGTCGGCCGTGTGGCCGAGCGACGTCCACACCTTCTGGCCGTTGACCACGAACTCGTCGCCGTCCTCGATCGCCCGGGTGGTGAGACCGGCCAGGTCGGAGCCGGCCCCGGGCTCGCTGAAGAGCTGGCACCACGCGTCGACGCCGGTCACGATGCGGCGGACGTAGTGGTCGATCTGCTCCTGGCTGCCGTGCGTGGCGATCGTGGGGGCGGCGAGCAGGAGGCCGAGACCGCCCGGTGCGCCCAGCGCGCCGAACTCGGCGATGGCGGCCTGCGCCCGCACGCTGTCGTTGCGGCTCAGGCCCTTGCCGTAGGCGTTCGTCGGCAGACCCGGAGCAGCCCAGCCGGACAGCCCGAGGCGCTCCCACCACTCACCGACGGTGAGGTCGGGATCCCAGTTCTCCTCGAGCCAGGCGTTGAGCTCGGCGATCACGTCGTCGGACGTCGGCTCGTCGGCGTCGGCAGCGGGGGTGGCGGTGTCGGTCATCGATGTGCTCCAGGACGTGTCGGTCGCGCGGCGCACGTCGGCACCGCGGGCGGTCTGCTGCCCCGGGAACCCCCTCCTGGCCCCCCGGCGGGGAGAAGCTTGTCATGCATCGCGACGCTCTGTTGACCGGGCGGTCAAGAAGATCGGTCACGCGGCGGTCCCGCCGGCGGCCCGGCACACCAGCACGACGTCGGCCACCATCCAGCTCGCCGGCTCCTCCCCCACCACCTCGATCGCCTCCTCGACCACCAGCGAGCGGCACTCGGCGCCGATCTCGTCCGCCAGGTCGCCGGCCAGATCGGTCACCAGGCCGTCGACGCGCATCGTGGCCACGTCGATGAGGACCGGCCCGCCGGGCACGACCAGCGAGCCGACCAGGTCGTAGACGCCGGCCAGGTCCCGGACGTGACGGGCGTAGCCGTCCACGCCGTCGTCGAAGTCGCTGCGGTACCCGTCGAGCGGGTTCTCGGGGTGGCCGGTCCGCGTCATGTAGGGCGGCGACGACAGGGACGCATCGCACGTCGGGAGCCCGAGCGAGGGGAGCTCCCGGACGTCGCCGAGGTGCACGTC
>JAEZAI010000422.1 GCA_023427825.1 Actinomycetes bacterium | reverse complement strand
CCCTTGGCGGACGGCTGGGGGCAGCCCTGGAAGAAGCCGTCCATGACGATCTCGTCGCCGTCCTCGTAGGCGTTGACGAAGTGGAGCACGAACGTGGGATCGGCCTCGAACCACCGGATCGGTCCGGTGCCGTCGCGGCGCCGCCCGGGGAAGCGCGACGGCAGGTCCCGGTGGAACTTCGGCACGTGCAGCCCGGCCTCGACCAGGTCCTCCCGCCAGAACAGCGGGAAGTCGTTGAGGATGACGTAGTGCTCCGTGAAGGCCATGTCGTGGGGGAGCCGGGCCCCGGGCAGCGGGACGTCCACCAGCACCTGCAGCTGCCCGTCGGGGCCGACGCTGCCGTAGCGCAGGTGCGGCGCCTCCGTGCTGTAGGAGAAGAACAAGAGCTCGCCGGTCGCCGGGTCGACCTTGGTGTGGGCCGACACGCCCCAGTCGGGCGCGGCGCCGTCCCAGTCCTGCTTGCCGAGGGTGTCGCCGGTCGACAGGTCGATCCGGTACAGGTCGCCGCAGAAGTAGAAGCTGGTCAAGGCCTCGCCACGGTGGACGACCACGTCGGTGCTCGACGCGTCCTTCATGCGGCCGCGGATGCCCCAGCCGTCGGTGCGCGGCGCGTCGTCGGGCATCTCGAGGACGCCGGACCACAGCGACTGGCCCTCCTCGGCCTCGGCCAGGAAGCCGTCGGTGCGCACGAACCGGTTCCGGTAGGCGGCGCGGCCGCCGCGGAACTCGATCATGTGCAGCATCCCGTCGCCGTCGAACGGGTGGTACGCGCTGAGCGCCGGGTGCACGGGGTTCTCGGTGTTGCGGATGTAGGTGCCGTCGAGGTCGGTCGGGATCTCACCCTGGACGACCTGGGGCTCGGCGTCCCACTCGTTGACCTGGGGGCGCCAGGCGCCGGTCCGGTAGGGGTGGGTGTCGTCGGGCGGCAGCGTCGCGGTGACGGTGTTGACCAACCGGCTGCCGGCCGGGGCGGGGGACTGGCTCGCGGTGTCCATGCGGGTTCCGGATCGTGGGTGGACGGTCAGCCGCGGTCGGCCGACTCGAGGACGAACGTGACGGTGGTGGCGGTGCTGCCGCCGATGTTGAGGGTGCCCACCCGGCGGGCGCCCTCGACCTGGTAGTCGCCGGCGTTCCCGCTCACCTGCTTGGCCGCGTCGAGCACCATGCGGACGCCCGACGCGCCCACCGCATGGCCGCCACCGATGAGGCCGCCGCTCGGGTTGATCGGGAGCCGGCCGCCGAGCTCGATGTCGCCGGACTCGACCGCCTTCCACGATTCGCCGGGCGCCGTCAGCCCGATGTGGTCGATCGCCATGTACTCGCTCGGCGTGAAGCAGTCGTGGGTCTCGAGCGCGTCCAGGTCGTCGAGCGCCACGTCGGCGCGGCGCAGCGCGTCGGCGAACGCGTCGCGGACGTGCGGCATGACGTACGGGTCGTCCTTGCTCGCGGCGAGCTTGGGCTCGAGCGGCAGCCCCGCGGTGCGGTGACCCCAGCCGGCGATGCGGGCGACGGGCCGTGCGTCGGGGTGGTCGCGCAACCATGCGTCCGACACGAGCACCACGCCCGCGCCGCCGTCGGTGATCTGGCTGCAGTCGTATCGGCGCAGCCGCCCCTCGACGACCGGGTTCACGTCGTCGTCGCCGCCGGCCGGACCCGAGAGCTCGGGGACGTGCCAGGAGCGGGTCTGGGCGTTCGGGTTGGCCTTGGCGTTGGCCAGGTTGACCTCGCCGATCCGGCGCAGGTGCACCTCGTCCACGCCGTAGCGACGGTCGTACTCGCCGGCGACCTGGTCGAACATGTCGGCCCAGATGACCGAGCCCGGGCGACCCTCGTGGCCGACCCAGGCTGCGGCGCCGAGGTGCTCGGCCGCCTGCTGTCCCGGGACCGTGCGCTCCATCTCGACGCCGACGACCAGCGCGACGTCGTAGAAGCCGGCGGTCAGGTCCGCGATCGCGGCGCGGGTGGCCATCCCGCCGGAGGCGCAGGCCGCCTCATGGCGGCCGGCCGGGACGTCGACGAGCGCGTCGCACACGGTCGCGGGCATGGCGCCCAGGTGCGCCTGGCCGGTGAACAGCTCGCCGAAGGCGTTGCCCACGTGGACGGTCTGGACCTCGGAAGCGTCGATGCCGGCGGCGTCGAGGGTCTCCCGCACGACCTCGTCGGTCAGGGCGTCGATGCCGAGGCCCTCCTTCGTGAGGTTGCGGGCGAAGTCGCTCTGGTAGCCGCCCAGCACCCAGATGTCGGTCGTCATGTGCTCCCCGGTCCGTCGGTTCCCACCCGTCCCAGGGACGCTACCGCCGGGCGGATCGACGGACCGATCGGGTGAGGAGGGATCGGCACACGTCTGCGTCCGCGTCGACGCGAGCGCCCGAGCGGTGGTGGTGCGTACTGCCGCGCACGCCGGGCGGCGATCGAGCCGGTAAGAAGTGAGGCATCGCCGCCGTCGGGTCGGCGGACCGGAAGGGGAGTGACTCATGAAGCGAGTTCTGGGTGTGGCGTTGGCGCTGATGTTGCCGGCTGCGTTCCTGGTGGCCTGCGGCGGCGGCGACTCGGCGGACTCCACGTCGACGACGTCCAAGACCAGCGCGGAGAAGTCCGGCTCGGATTCCAAGGACTCCGACACGAAGGACTCCGACTCGGGCTCGGGCTCGGACTCGGGCTCGTCAGGGTCGTCGACCGGCAACGAGAAGGTCGACAAGTACTGCGACGACGTCAAGGCGCTCGCCGAGAAGTCGAAGAAGGCGCTCGAGGACCGGGACTCGGACCTGGCCAAGGAGATCGGCGACGACGCGGCGGACCTGTCGAAGCAGGCCACCGGCCTCGCCGCCGAGGTCATGAAGGACCCGTCGCTGGCGCAGGCGATCACGGACTGCAGCAAGGAGCTCAGCGACATCGTCCCGAGCTGACGCCGCGGGCGATCCCGTCCGGAGCCCCCGGGCGGGATCGCTGCAGCGTCAGGCCGGCAGGCGGTAGCGGCTGAGGAAGTCCCAGATCAGCTCGCTGGCCTGCAGCTCCATGTTGGTCGGACCGACGATGTTGACGATCGCCTCGCTGAAGGCGCTGCCCGGCCACGAGTGGCCGCCGCCCTCCACCACGTAGAAGTCGACGGGGCCGTCCTCGGGGCACTCGTAGGTGCGCAGCAGCACGTCGGGAACCGGGCGCGTGTCGGCCGGCTTCGCATCGCAGTCGTTGTGCGCAGCCCACTTCCGCACGTTCTCGGGGTAGCCCTCGCCCTCGAGGTCCACCGCCGGCACGCTGACCGACGACGCGTCCGTCGCTCCCTGCATCAGGCCGGACAGCTCGCCGACACCGCCGTTGAAGTAGAGGATCGGATCCGCGGTCCCGTGGAACGTCAGCACGGGGACGGGCCGCTCGGTCTGGCAGTCCTCGGGGTACAGCAGGCCCGACACCGGTGCGATCGCTGCGATGCGGTCCTGGCGTCGGCATGCGAGCACGGAGCTGAACATGGCGCCGTTGGACAGCCCGGTGGCGTACACGCGGGACAGGTCCAGGCAGAGGTCCCGTCCGAGCGTGTCGATCATCGTGTCCGTGAAGTCGAGGTCCGACGCGTCCTCCACGCCGATCTGCCACCGCACCGGCTCTCCGGTGCCGTTCGGGTAGGCGACGACGAAGCCTTCGCGCTGCGCGACCTCGTCGAAGCTGCTCATCCGGGTGTGGATCTCCGCACCCTCGGACAGGCCGTGGAAGTCGAGCACCAGGGCCAGCGGCGCACCGGTGGGCTCGGGCGTGGTGAGCAGGAACCACCGCTCGGCGCCGGCGACCTCGACCGTGCGGTGCTCCTCGGTCACCGGTGGGGGCGGCGTCGCGGCCTCGCATCCGGCGGACGGGACCGGGTCGCCCGCCGGTGTCCCGTCCGCCGCCGTCGCGTCGGGCCCGACGTCGGGCGACGTGGGCGAGTCGCGGTAGGC
>JAEZAI010000235.1 GCA_023427825.1 Actinomycetes bacterium | reverse complement strand
GATGCAGGTCGCGCCGAACTCCGGCCAGGTCCGCTGACCGGCCGGCGGCGCCTCCCGCGCGAGAGTGGCCCACGTGCGGGTCCTGTTCGTGCACCACGACGCCAACTCGGGTGACGGCCACGTCGGCAGGGCCTTCGGCGAGATCGGCGCGGACGTCGTGGTCCACCAGGTGTGCGACGGCCCGGGCAGCCCGATCGGCTCGCCCGACTTCCCCGAACCGACCGGCGTCGCCCGGGTCGTGGTGTTCGGCTCGCGGTGGTCGGTCGGCGCCCCCGCCGTCGCGCCCTGGGTGGAGCCCGAGGTCGCGTTCCTCCGCCGGGCGGACGCAGCCGGGGTCCCGGTCCTCGGGCTGTGCTTCGGCGGCCAGATCCTGGCGACCGCGCTCGGCGGCACGGTCGGGCGGACCGACCATCCCGAGATCGGCTGGTTCCCGGTCGAGGTCAATGCGGAGGGCACGGCCGCGGGCATCGAGACGGGGCCGTGGCTGCAGTGGCACTTCGACGCCTTCACGGTCCCGCCGGCTGCCACCGAGCTGGCCCGCAGCGCGGCCGGCGCCCAGGCGTTCGCCGCCGGTCCGCACCTGGGCCTGCAGTTCCACCCCGAGGCGGACCGCTCGGTGCTCGAGGGCTGGATCGTCGACGACCTCGATCAGCTCGTCGACGCGGGGCTCGACGCCGAGGCGCTGATGGACGAGGCCGACGTCCACCACGCCGACGCCGCGGCCCGGGCCCGGCGGCTCGTCCGTCGCTTCGCCGGCTGGACCGGAGCGGTGCCGAACCCCTCGCGATCGACTCGCAGCTAACTGGAACGTGTTCTAGTCTGCCGCCGGCGTCCCCGGCCGGCCCGGGGTCGACGTTCCGTCCACACACCCCGGGGGGTCACACGTGAACGATTCCCAGGCGGGGGGAGATCTCCTCCACGCCCCGCTGACCATCGAGTACGGGTTCATGCGCACCACCGGACCCGTGATCGGTGCCTTCCTCACCGGCCTGCGAGAGCGCCGCGTGCTCGGCATCAAGGGCGCCGACGGCAAGGTCGTCTGCCCGCCGGTGGAGTACGACCCCACGACCGGCGTGCCGCTCACCGACATGGTCGAGCTCGGCAGCGAGGGGACCGTCACCTCGTGGAGCTGGGTCGCCGAGGTCCGCGAGAACCAGCCGCTCGATCGGCCCCATGCGCTCGCGCTGATCCAGCTGGACGGCGCCGACACCGCCATGCTCCACGTGATCGACGCCCCCGGGCCCGACGCCGTGAGCTCCGGTGCCCGCGTCCGCATCCGCTGGGCCGAGGAGACCGAGGGCAACATCACCGACATCGCCTGCTTCGAGCTGATCGGAGGCGCAGCATGAGCACGCCCGAGGGGGACCGCAGCATCTCCACGCTGCCCGGCGGCCTCTGGAGCCAGCCGCAGCCCACGGTGCCGAACGCGAGCGTGGACGAGCCGGTCCAGCGCCTGCGCATGCCGGCCGCCATGGTGTACGAGTACACGCCGGGCCTCGCCCAGACCCGCTTCCTGCGTGGTCTGAAGGAGAAGAAGATCCTGGGCGAGCGCTGCCCGACCACCGGCGAGGTCTACGTGGGTTCGCGGGGCGTGTCGCCCGTGTCCGGCGAGGTCATGAACGAGACCGTCGAGATCGGACCCAAGGCCACGATCACGTCGTTCTGCGTGGTGCACATCGGCTTCGGCGTGAACGCGCCGCCCACGCCGTTCGTGTCGGGCCTGTTCCTCTGCGACGGCGCCGCCGTGTCGCTCTATGGCACCGTCGGCGAGGTCGACTACGACAAGGTCCGCATCGGCATGCGGGTGGAGCCGGTCTGGGTGGACGACGACCAGCTCACCACCTCCATGGAGAACATCCGGTACTGGCGACCGATCGACGAGCCCGATGTGCCCGCCGAGCAGCTGAAGGGACACATGTGATGGCGCCCGCACGAGACGTCGCCGGCGTCGCGACCGCCCAGACGACGCACCGGCGTGCCGCGACGGCCACCAACGAGGTCGAGATGATCCAGCCGGTCATCCGCGAGGTCCTCGACCGGGTCGGTGGCATCGAGAACATCGACTTCACCTGCTCCGGCAGCTCCGACTACCTGGCCGGACAGGCCTTCAGCTTCGTCATGACGCTGGACGCGGTCGGCGCCTACCCGCCGATCGTCGAGAGCCACGTGGAGATGGACGGCGCATGGGCGCTGTACGAGGCGTGGCTGAAGATCCAGGCCGGTCACGCCGACACGGCGCTGGTCTACAGCTACTCCAAGGCCTCGCCGGGCGACCTGCCCAACGTGATGAGCCGGGGTCTCGACCCCTACTACTACGGCCCGCTGTGGCCCGACTCGGTGGCCTTCGCCGGCCTCCAGGCCCGGGCCATGCTCGACGCCGGCAAGATCACCGCCGAGCAGATGGCGCAGATCGCGCACCGCAACCGCACCGCGGCGGAGTCCAACCCCAAGGCGCAGGTGACCGGTTCGCCGTCGGTGGACGAGCTGCTCGCCGCCCCGTACTTCAGCGATCCGCTCCGTCGGCACGACCTGCCGCCGATCTCCGACGGCGGCGTCGCCGTCGTGCTGGCGGCCGGCGACAGGGCCCGGGAGTGGAACGACCGTCCGGCCTGGATCCGGGGGATCGACCACCGGATCGACAGCCACAACATCGGCGCCCGCGACCTGACGGTCGCGCCGTCGATCGCCCAGGCAGCCGAGAAGGCCGGCCTGGCCGGCGGCGCCGTGGACGTGGCGGAGCTGCACGCGCCGTTCACGTTCCAGGAGGCGATCGTGGCCTCGGAGCTCGGGCTCGGCGACGACGTCGAGATCAACCCGTCCGGCGGCCCGCTGGCCGCCAACCCCATGCTGGCGGCGGGCCTGATCCGCATCGCCGAGGTGTCGGACCGGATCTCGGCCGGCTCCGCCGGGCGGGGCGTCGCGCACGCCACCGGTGGCCAGCTCCTGCAGCAGAACCTCGTGTGCGTCCTGGAGGGTGAGTGATGGGTGCCAACCGCGTTGCCGTCATCGGCGTCGGCCAGACCAAGTACGCCGCGGTCCGTGGCGACGTCTCCCTCCCTGGCCTCCTCCGTGAGGCCGCCTACCGGGCGCTCGACGACGCGCAGCTGACGATGGACGACATCGACGCCGTCGTCGTGGGCAAGGCGCCCGACTTCTTCGAGGGCATCATGATGCCGGAGCCGTACCTGGCCGAGGCCCTCGGCGCCGTCGGCAAGCCGCTGTTCCGGGTGCACACCGCCGGTTCGGTGGGCGGTTCGACCGCGATCGTGGCGGCCTCCCACGTGGAGTCCGGCGTGCACGAGCGGGTCCTCACGATCGGGTGGCAGCAGCAGTCGGTGTCGGAGGCCATGTGGGCGCTGTCGTTCCCGATCCCGTTCCAGCAGCAGCTGGTGGCGGGCGCGGGCGGCTACTTCGCCCCGTTCATCCGCGAGTACATGCGCCGGTCGGGAGCGCCCGACGACATCGGGATCCTGGTGGCCCTCAAGGACCGCCTGAACGCGCTGAAGAACCCGTACGCGCATCTGCACGAGCCCGACATCACGTACGACTCGATCAAGGAGTCGTTCATGCTGTGGGAGCCGATCCGGTACGCGGAGACGTGCCCCAGCTCGGACGGCGCGTTCGCGATGGTGCTCGGCGGCGAGAAGGCGGCCGAGGCCGCGCAGGCCGCCACCGGCACCCCGCCGGCGTGGATCCTGGGCACGGCCATGCGCTCCGAGCCGGCGACGGCGTCGGGTCGCGACCAGGTGCGCCCCCAGGCGAGCCTGGACTGCGCCGCGGACGTGTACCGGCAGGCCGGGATCACGAACCCTCGCGAGCAGATCGACGTGGCCGAGATCTACGTGCCGTTCTCCTGGTACGAGCCCATGTGGATGGAGGGGCTGCTCTTCGCCGAGGAGGGCGAGGGGTGGAAGATGACCGAGTCGGGCGCCACCGCCATGACCGGCGACCTGCCCGTCAACTGCTCGGGCGGCGTGCTGTCGACCAACCCGATCGGCGCCTCCGGCATGATCCGCTTCGGCGAGGCGGCCATGCAGGTGCGGGGCCAGGCCGGCGACCACCAGGTGGACGGTGCCCGTCTGGCGCTGGGCCACGCCTACGGCGGTGCGGCGCAGTTCTACGCCATGTGGATCGTCAGCAACGAGAAGCCCTGAGCACATCCCCCGGTACCGTGGACGCGTGACCATCACCGCGCCCGTGGCGCCCACCGAGAGTCGGCCCGGTCGCGGGTTGGTCATCGCGGGGTCGGTGCTGATGGTCATCTCGATCGTCGGCGGCATCGTCGTCTTCTCGATCCTGGGCGGTCAGCTCGACTTCGACCAGTTCACCCGGGACGTGGCCATCGAGGGTCCGGAGGTCCAGCCGATCCCGGGCTCGATCGACTTCTCGGTCGACGCGCCGCTCGACGAGACGGACCCCGAGACGATGGCCGTCGGCATCGCGGTCGACGGGGGCGAGCTGCCCGTGCCCGACTGCACGATGTCCCTGCGCGACGGCACGCCCGTGACCGTCATCCGCTCGCCGTTCGACTCGACGCTCCTCAACGGCTCCGACTCCTACGAGGTGATCTCGTCGGCCCGTCTGGCGCCCGGCGAGTACACGGCGGCCTGCTCGTGGCCGGGCGAGCCGTCGCAGTCGCCGCTGTCGAGGTCGTTCACGGTCGGGCGCACGCTCGACGGCGACGACGTGGGCGAGTTCATCGGCCCGATCTTCGGGATGCTCGGCGTCGCTGCGGTCGCCGGCCTGATGTTCGTCGTCGGGCTGATCCTGTTGATCGTCGGCCTGGTGCGACGCAGCCGCGACCGTCGCGGCCCCACCGGCCCGCCCGACGGCTGGCAGCAGCAGTGGTACCCCCAGCCCCCGTACCAGCAGCCGTACCAGCAACCGCCGACCTACCCGCAGCCGCCCGCGCCGCCACCGCCGTCACCGCCGAGCGGCGGGCGGGACTTCCCGACGTGGCCGACGCCGCCCGGCCAGGGCTGAACGCCCCGGCGCCGGATCAGCTGGTGATCGGGTCGGAGCCGAACTTCCGCGAGGCGGTCTCGACCGGCTCGTAGTCGAAGGTCTCGGCCGGGTAGTAGACGAGCTGCGAGTCGTCGACGTCCTGGGCGTAGAACTGCGAGGCCCAGCGGCGGAACTTGGTGAACGGTCCGTCGGTGTCGGCCAGCGCCGGCCGGGCCAGGTACGCCTTGTTCTGCCAGATCGGCGTGTCCTCCTGGACCTGCTTGTCGATCTCGGCGACGAACGCCTGGCCGACCGTCGAGCTCAGCGCGTCGTCGCCGAGCTTGCGGACGGTGAACGTGAAGCGCATGTGGCAGGAGTTGGCGGTGAGCGGCGTGTTGCAGCCCATGAGGAACGTGTCGACGATGCCGGAGAAGCGGATCACGCTGAAGCCGGGACCGAACGAGTCGGCGTCGATGCGGCCGTCGACCACACCACGCGGGGTGGGGAAGCGCTGGATCGAGCGCATCTTCGTGAAGGGCCCGTCGGTCTCGTAGCTCTCGAGCTCGGGCACCTCCTCGGTGTGGTGCACGTAGCGGAAGTGGGCCGAGTCCACGCCGTTCTCGGCGAGGTCCTGCCACGGCGCGTGGACCAGGTACTCGCGGGTCTCGACGGCGGTGAAGTTCTCGGGGTCGTTGAACTCGGGGACGACCGGGATCTCCCACATGGGGTCGACGCCCTCGGGGTGGTACCAGGCCATGATCAGGCCGTTGGCCTCGGTGACCGGGAACGACTCGACGCACGCCTTCTTGTTGATGCGCTCCGAGTAGGGGATCAGGGTGTTCTGGCCCTGGGCGTCGAACCGCCAGCCGTGGAACGGGCAGGCGATGTCGTTGCCGACGACCTGGCCGCCGTAGCCGAAGTGGGCGCCCAGGTGCGGGCAGAACGCGTCGTTGACGTGGGCGGCGCCATCCTCGTCACGCCACACGACGAGCTTCCGGTCGAAGCTCTCGAAGGGGAGGATCTGGCCCGGCTTCACGTCGGCGGACCAGGCGACCTGGAACCAGCCGAACGGGATCGGGAACGGAGAACGAAGCTGCATGGGACGCTCCTCCAATGGACGGCCAGGTGGTCCGGACGCCGAGTGGGACCAAAAACTAGAACGCGTTCTAGTGTAGCGGGTCCGGTCCGAGGGGAACAGGCCGGCTCTATTGTCTCTCCTCGTGTCGAGCGACGGACGGTGCCCGGCGTGACCGAGCCGGTCACCGAGATCGACGCATCGTCGAGCGCTCCGCCCGGCGCGGGCTGGCGGTCCCTCGTGGCGGTCCTCCTCGTCGCCATGACGGCGATCGGGGCGGCCGGACTCACCGACGACGCCTGGCCCTTCGCCCCGTTCCGCATGTTCGCCCACGCGGTGAAGCCCGACGGTCGGGTCACCAAGGTCGAGTTCCTGGGCACCACCCGGTCGGGCGACGAGATCCGGCTGGACGCCCTGGCCTTCGGGCTCCGACGGGCCGAGGTGGAGGGCCAGCAGGGCCGTGGCGGTCGCCTGACCGACGAGCAGATGGCCGAGCTGGTGGCCACCTACAACCGCGCCCACCCCTCGGACCCGCTCGTGGAGCTGGAGCTCCGCAAGCTCGGCAAGGA
>JAEZAI010000184.1 GCA_023427825.1 Actinomycetes bacterium | reverse complement strand
CCCGAGTCCAGCTGCTGTTCTCGGGACGCGGCTCTCCCGTATCGGTCGCAGCGCGTCCCGAGTTCCGGCCGGGTGCGGCGAGCCCTGAACCCGGGTCGTCTCGAACCCGTCTCGGGCGCGAGGTGTCCCCGGTTCGGGGTCGGCGGCGGGTCGGTCCCTACGATCGGCGACCGTGCCGTCGCTCGCCGCCCTCGCCCTGGTCGCGGGCGCACTGTTCGTCGGCTCGCTGCTCAACGCGCTGGTGGGCTTCGGGTTCGCGCTGACCACCGTCCCGCTGATGGCGTTGGCGGTCGGGCCGCGGGAGGCGGTGGTGCTGTCCGCGATCCTCGGGCTGCTGTCGAACGGCGGCGTGTCGATCCGTCACCGTGGCGATGTCGACCGCCCGATCCTGGGCCGGCTGTTCGTGGGCGGGTTGATCGGCATGCCCGCCGGACTGGCGTTGCTGCTGGTGCTGCCCGAGCGCTGGATCGGCGTCGGCATCGGCGTGGTGGTGCTGGCGGCGGTGGCCGTCCTGGCGTTCGGACCGGAACCCGACCGGGTGCCGGCCTGGGCCGACGTGGTGGCCGGCGTGGGCACGGGCGTGCTCAACACGTCGGTCGGCGTGAGCGGCCCGCCGGTGGTGACCGCGCTCCACGGCCACCAGCTGCCCAAGGCGTCGTTCCGGGCGACGGCCTCGGCGCTGTTCGGCGCCAACGGCGTGGTGGCGATCGTGTTGTTCGCACTGGCGGGCGAGGTGACCGCCGAGGTCCTCGCCATCGCGGCCGTCACCGTCGTGGCCTGGCCGGTCGGCTGGTGGGTGGGGGACCGGCTGCACCATCGCTTCGCCGAGGACCGGTTCCGTACGCTCGTCCTGTGGCTCCTGGCCGCCACCGCAGTCGTGTCGCTGCTCGGCGCCCTCCGCCCTTGACCTGCCGCAACAGGACGCGGCTCTGTCCTACTGGGCACACCCCTTCGGGTGTGCCCAGTAGGACAGAGCGGTTCTGAGCGGGACGTAGAGGTGAGTTCCGGCGGGCGGCCGACTCCCGTACCATCGACCGCCGTGGGGATCGGGCGAGCGGAGCATCGGGCGGCGCGACATCGGACGGGCGCGTGGCGCGCCGCAGCGGCGGCTGCGGTCGCACTGATCGTGTTCGTCCCGTTCGCGTCGGCGTGCAGCCAGGAGAGCGCCACCGAGGAGGCGGCGGACGACCCGTCCGACGAGACCACCCCGGGTCCGGCGCCCACGGCCCCGCCTGCGGCGAACGGCCAGACCTCGGCGGGCACCAGCGGCGACGTCGACGTCAACGAGCTGATCCGCCGCATCGACGACCTCAACAACGAGACCGACATCTGCACCCTGCTCACCGGCCAGGCGCTCCGCGACGTCACCCAGAGCAACGTCAACCTCACCAGCCTGCTCACCAACCCGTCAGGGTTCACCCAGCTGTTCGCCTCGCTCGACCGGCTGTTCGCCCACCTCGTCCAGATCGGGCCGCCCGAGCTGAGCGGGCCGCTGCAGACCATGCAGGGCGTGTGGGGGAGCATGTCGAAGGTCGACCCGAGGGCGGTCGACGCCGAGGCCCGCGCGAGCGCGCTGATCGGGGACCCGAACGTGCAGGCCGCGCAGACGACGATCGGCCAGTACGTGCAGACGTCCTGCACGACGACCGGCTGACGGGCTGCAGCTCACGGACCTCCGCCCGCGGCTGACGGACCGCCGCCCGCGGCTCGGACCCACCGCCGGAAACGGCCGGGCTGGCTCGCCGGCGCCGCACCTACTGTCGGCGCATGGCCGACCAGGCGAACCCGCCCGAGATCCGCACGCTGCGCTCGCTCGCGGGTGGACCCGAGGATCCGCACGAGCGCTTCTGCGTGGTCGACGGCCTGGCCTTCGGCCTCACCAACTCCCGCGCCTACGTCGAGGCGAAGCGCACGATCATGGACCCCGACCGCTTCATCCTGGCGGTCGCCGACGGCGTCGACGCCGGGGCATCGGGCAACTTCGGCTTCCAGCTGACGCTGCCGGGCGGCGCGCAGGTGCCGGTGGCCGGCGTCGGCGACGTGGGGGTGATCACGTCGCACCGTCGACGCGGGATCCTCCGCTCGATGATGGCGTGGCTCTTCGAGGACGCCGTCGAGCGCGGCGAGGTGGCGTCGCTGCTGACCGCCAGCCAGGCGACCATCTACGGCCGGTTCGGCTTCGGCATGGCCGAGCCGATGCGTCGGGTGGAGGTGCCGGTGACGTCGTCGCAGCTGCGCGACGTCCCGATCGCGGAGGGTTCGCTGCGCGTCCACGACGTGGCGCACGACCGGGGCCTGCTGCTGGAGCAGCTGCCCGGGCTCCACGACCGCTGCGCCACGTCCGGCTCGTTGACCCGCACCGCCCAGTGGTGGTCGGTGGTGCTCGGCGAGGCGGAGACCTACGTCGGTGGCCACACCAGCCAGCGGGCGCTCGTGCACTGCGACACCGCCGGCGACCCCGACGGCTACGCGATCTACCGGAACGAGGAGCGCTGGGGCGACCACGGCTCGCAGGGCGTGCTGGAGGTGCGTGAGGTGGTCGGCGCGTCGCCTGCGGTCGAGCTGGCGCTCTGGAAGGCGCTCTTCGAGGTGGACCTGATCGTCGCAGTGCGCGCCGCGCTGCCGGCCCACCACCTCCTCGACGACGCGCTCGTGGATCTTCGGGCCATGCGGTGCTCCGCGTTCCGTGACCACATGTGGCTCCGGCCGCTCGACGTCCCCGCGCTGCTCGGGGCCCGCACGTACTCCGCCGACGGCGTGCTGACGCTGTCGGTCGAGGACCGGTCCCGGCCGGCCACCGGCGGGACGTTCCGGCTGCAGGTCGAGTCGGGCGCGGCCACGTGTGAACGCGTCAGCTCCGCGCCGGTCGGCCCCGCCGGCGCGGACGTCGCGCTGCCCGTCTCGGACCTCGGCGCACGCGTGCTGGGCGCCGGGTCGTTCCGCGCCGTCGCCCGGGTGGGTCGAATCCAGGGCGAGCCCGACGCCCTCGCGCTGGCCGACGCCATGTTCGACGCCGACCCGCCGCCCTGGACCGACACCAAGTTCTGACCGTCGCGTGGCTTTGCGTCAGCGCGCGATGGGCTCAGGCGACGGCGCCGGTCCGGTGCCACGCGGTCGTGCGGAACCTCGCGCCCAGCAGCAGCACGCGCAGCCCCATGAACGAGGTGAGGGCGAGCCACACGCCCCACAGGCCCGTGTCCAGCGCCGAGAGCGTTGCGCCGAGCACGGCGAGGCCGACCAGCGAGATGATCATCGCCGAGGCCAGGAACCGCTGGTCGCCGGCGCCGACCAGCACGCCGTCGAGCGACGACGCCAGGCCGTTGATCGGCTGCGCCACCCCCACCCACACGAGCGAGGTGGTCACGAGCGCCACGATCGCGGCGTCGTCGGTGAACGCCGAGGCGATCGTCCCTCGGCCGAGCACCGTGACCACGCCGAGCACGGCGCCGATCGTGGCGCTCCAGCCCAGCACCCGGTTCGACGTGCGGCGGGCGAGCGCCTCGTCGCCCGCCCCGAGGGCCAGGCCGACCAGGCTCTGGGCCGCGGCCTCGAGTCCGTCCAGCAGGAACGTCAGGAAGACCCACCACTGCAGGGCGACCTGGTAGGCGGACAGGGCGTCGGCGCCTCGGCGTCCGGCCTGGGCGGTCATCGACAGGAACGCCAGCCGCAGCGCGACCGTGCGCACGAACAGGTCGCGCCCGATGCGCAGGTGGTGGCGCAGCACCGCCGGATCGGGCCGCCGGCCGCCGATCTCCGAGCCGTAGCGCCGGAGCACCACCACCAGGTACGCCGCGGCGGCGCCCCACTGGGCGACCACCGTGCCGACGGCGGACCCCGCGAGGCCCCAGCCCAGGCCGAGGACCAGCGGCACCTCGATCGCCAGGTTCACCACGTTGGCGACGACCGTGACCACGAGTGGCGTGCGTGCGTCCACGTGGCCGCGGAGCGCTCCGGTGCCGGCCATCGTCACGCACACCGCCGGCACGCCCAGCAGGCTGATGTAGAGGTAGGTGCGGGCGCCGTCGGCGACGGCGTCGCTGGGGGAGAGCCACGACGTGAGCGGGACGCCGAGCACGGCGAGCACAGCGGCGGCGACCAGGCCGCACCCGAGGCCCAGCCACATGCCCTGGACCGACTGCTCCGCCGCCTCCGCAGTTCGACCTGCGCCGCGCAGCCGGGCGACGGAGGCGGCGGTCCCGAACGTCAGGAACACGAGCACGCCGGTGGACGTGAGGAGGATCGTCGACGCCACCGCCAACGACGCCAGCGCGTCCCCGCCGACGCGGCCGACGACGGCGGTGTCGACGAGCAGGTAGAGCGGCTCGGCCGTGAGCGTGAGGAACGCCGGCCCGGCGAGCCGCCAGATCTCGCGGTCGAGGTCCCTGACGGAGGGGGTGCCGTTCACGCCGCTCGCGGGCCGGTGCTCACACCGGGATCCAGAGGAGCGTGACCATCTCCACCGTCACGTCGGTGCGCGACAGCGTGATCTGCGCCTCCTCGATCTCCTCGGCGACGGCCCGCCACTCGTCGTCGATCGCGACCAGCTGCGCGGCGAGCTCCTCCTCGAGCGCCCGCACGTCGTCGAGCTTGTCGGCGACGGCGGCTGCCGCGTCCTCGGCCCGCTGCCGGGCCTTGCCCACGCGCTCGCGGCCGGCCATGGCGGTGCGGGCCGCGGTGGCCAG
>JAEZAI010000275.1 GCA_023427825.1 Actinomycetes bacterium | reverse complement strand
GGCGTGACGTCGGAGCTGGCGTTCCCGAACGCGATCCTCGCCCTGCTCATGTGGCCCGACAAGGAGATCCGCGAGCTCTGCTTCCGGATCTACAACGAGTACCTCGCCGGCGTGCAGGAGCGCTCGGGCGGGCGCATCTGGGGCGTCGGCCTCATCAACTGGTGGGACGCCGACGGCACGGCCCGCACGCTCGACGAGCTGAAGGCCCTGGGCATCCGCACGTTCCTCATGCCGCTCAACCCGGGCAAGGACGACGACAAGAAGCCGCTCGACTACGCCAGCGACGCCATGGACGGCGTGTGGTCCGCCATCGAGGACTCGGGCGTGCCGGTGTCGCACCACATCGGCGAGACCACCCCCGGCATCCCCAGCCAGCACAACACGCTCGGCGTGGGGATGCTGCAGTCGGTCGCACCGTTCCGCGAGGTCTTCGCCAAGTACATCCTCGGCGGCGTCCTCGACCGCCACCCCGCGCTGCAGGTGGGCTGGTTCGAGGGCGGCATCAACTGGGTGCCCTCCGCGCTGCAGGACGCCGAGCACATCGCGGCGTCGTTCGCCCACCTGCACGACCACGAGCTGCAGCGCCCTGTCCACGAGTACTGGGAGCGGCACATGACCGCGTCGTTCATGGTCGACCCGCTCGGGCTCGAGCAGATCGACCGCATCGGCGTGACCCGGGCCATGTGGTCGTCGGACTTCCCGCACAACGAGAGCACGTACGGCTACACGCCCGAGGCGCTCGCGTCGGTCGTCGCCCAGGTCGGGTCCGAGGCCGCGCAGTCGATCCTGGGCGACAACGTGCGCTCGTTCCTGGGGCTCGCGCCGGAAGCGCGCTGATGCCCGCCGGCCTGATGGAGCGCGCCACGCCGCAGCTCCCCTCCTCCCCCGACCTCGAGCGCATGCGGTCAGACCGCACCGCCAAGGTGCGGGCGAACATGGCGACGGCCGGGCTCGACGCGCTGGTCCTGCTGGGCAACACGAACGTCGTGTACGCCACCGGTGCCACCTGGCCGCTCGGCGATCCCGGCCGGGCCAACTTCGAGCAGCCGGTCGCCGTGGTCCTGTCCGACGACGAGTGGCCGCACCTCTTCACGCCGCTCCCCGACGACACGGGCCTGCCGGCCGACCACGTCCACGGGCCCGTGTACCTGGATCTGGACGAGGGCGTGGCGCAGTTCGAGCGCCGGCTCACCGAGCTGGTCCCCGCCGGGGCGAGCATCGGGGTGGACGAGTGGACGTTCGCCATGGCCCGGGGCAGCTCGCTGCTGTTCGCCGGCGGTGCGCCCCGCGACGGCGGGAAGGCGATCACCAAGGCCAAGGCCATCAAGACGCCCGACGAGCTCGCGGGGCTGCGGGAGGCGCTGCGGATCACCGAGCAGGCGATCGCCGCGGTCCAGGCCGACCTCGCCCCCGGGATGCGCCAGGTCGAGATGACCGCCACGTTCCTGCGCACCGCCTTCGACGCAGGCGCCGACGCCAACACGCTCGACCCGATCTGGCAGGTCATGCCGCTGACCATGGGCGACGGACCGTGGACCACCCACGGCGACCTGGCCTGCCCGTTGCTCACCACCGAACGGGAGCTCCGGCGCGGCGACGTGCTCTGGGTCGACACGAGCATCACGTACCAGGGCTTCCACTCCGACTTCGGGCGCACCTGGATCGTCGGCGACGAACCCACCGCCCGCCAGCGTGCCCAGTTCGACCTCTGGCAGGACATCGTGGGTGCCGTCCTGGACGTCACCCGGGCCGGCGCGGCGCAGTCCGAGCTGACCCAGGCGGCCCGTGCCGTGGTCGGCGACGGCCGCACGCCGTGGATGCCGCACTTCTACCTGGGCCACGGCCTGGGCATCGACGCCGCCGAGATGCCCTATGTGGGCAGCGACCTGGGCGACCAGTTCGATGCGTCGCACGCGCTCGAGGCCGGGATGGTGCTGGTGCTCGAACCGCTCGTGTGGGACGAGGGCGCCGCCGGCTACCGCGCCGAGGAGGTCGTGGTCATCACCGACGACGGCTGGGAGCCCATGACCGACTACCCGTACGACCCGTTCTGATGGCCGGCACGCCGACCACCGAGGTCCTCCCCGACCACGCCGCGCTCCGCAAGGAGCGACGGGACCGGGCGCTCGCCGAGATGGAGGCCGACGACCTGGACGTCCTGATCCTGGGCCGGGAGGGCAACGCCCGGTACGTCGCCGGCGCGCCCCGGCTCTGGACCGCAGGGTCGCGACCGTTCACGCCGGGCTGCGTGCTCGTCCGGGCCACCGGCGACATCCACCTGCTCTCCACGTGGGACGAGGGCATCCCCGACGACATCCCGCACGAGCACCTGTACGGCATCACGTTCAACCCCATGAACATGGTGGGCGTCCTGCAGGGCGTGGCGGGCGCCGCGACCGCGCGGCGCGTGGGCACGGACTCCCTCACGCCGATGTTCGCCCAGCTGCTGCCGGCCGCGTTCCCGGCGGCCGAGATCGTCGACGGCGACTCGGCCATGCGTCGGGCCCGTCGCACCAAGACGCCGGCGGAGGTGGACGAGATCCGGATCTCGGTCGCGGTGGCCGATCGCTGCCTGGCCGCGGCCGAGGCGGAGCTGCGGGCCGGCACCACCGAGCGCCGCCTGGCCGGCGCGTTCATGGAGGAGATGGCGCTCGCCGG
>JAEZAI010000220.1 GCA_023427825.1 Actinomycetes bacterium | reverse complement strand
CGACCAGAAGGGCCGCCAGGAGCCCTGACGTGACCCGCAGCGGCGCGGAACGACCTCGACGCACCATCCCGCGCACCCTACCCGGCGCCGACGACCCCTTCGACGACCCGGAGCCCGTCCCCGCCCGAGCGTGGGCGCGCCTCATCCCGGCGGCTGCTCGAGCGGGCACGAGTACGTGGTCCGCCCGCCGATCGTCCGCCGCAGCAACGGTGTCCCGCACCGTGGGCAGACCGAACCGCGGGTCCGTGCTCGCTGGAGGTCGCCGGTGTGGGAGCCGCCCCGGCGGTCCAGGTCCCGGACCGTGGACCGGATGCCGGCGGCCAGGCGACGCTGCTCGCCCGCATCGAGCGAGCCGGCCGTCCGGGCCGGGTCGAGCCCGACGCGCCACAGCGTCTCGTCCACCAGCAGGTTGCCCAGACCGGCCAGCCGGTGCTGGTCCAGGAGGGCGGCCTTCAGCGGCGCGGTGGACGTGCCCAGCGCGTCCCGGAGCTGGCCGACCGTCACCGTCGACGCCTCCGGTCCCAGCGCGCCGAGGTCCGGGTCCAGCTCCACGCCGCCCAGGCGCCGGGCGTCGATCACGACCAGGGAGCCGCCGCCCTCGAAGTCGAGGCCGAAGCGCTCCCACGCCGGGTCCAGCCGGCCGCTGGAGTACTCGAGCCGGGAGATCGGCATGGCGCCGTCGACCACGAGCCGGCCGGTCATCCCGAAGCGGAGGCCGAGCACCGCACCCGAGCTCATGGGCAGCATCAGCAGCTTGCCGAGCCGCTCGGCCGCGAGCACCCGCTCCCCCAGCAGCGCGCCGGTGAGCGACGGTGCGGACGCGCCGCGCTTGAGGAACCAGTCGTCGGGTGCGAGCACCCCGTCGACGGTCCGCCCCACGACCTGCTCGGCCGCCCGGCGGTAGGTCTCGACCTCGATCAGCTCGGGCACACGGCTCCCGTGCTCGGTCCGCGCTCAGCCCTGCGCGGCGTCGAGCGCGGCCAGGACGTCGGCCACCACGTCGTCGGGATCCTCGAGGCCGACCGACATGCGGATCGTCCCCGGGGTGATGCCGGCCTCGGCCAGCTCCTCGGGAAGCAGGCCGACGTGCGTCGTCGACGCCGGGTGCGTCACCAGCGTCTCGGGGCCGCCGAGCGACGTCGCCAGCCGGCAGACACGCGTCGCCTCGACGAAGCGGCAGCCGGCGTCGAGCCCGCCGACCAGGTCGAACGTGAGCAGGCCGCCGGTCAGGCGCATCTGGCGCAGCGCGAGCTCGTGCTGCGGGTGCGAGGCCAGACCGGGGTGACGCACCTCGGTGACCCGGTCGTCCTGTTCGAGCAGGCGTCCCCGCCGCAGCGCGGACTCCGTCTGGTGACGCAGGCGCACGCCGAGCGTCCGCAGACCTCGGAGCCCGCCCGCCGCGTCGTACGGCGAGGCGTTGGCGCCCTGCAGGACGGCGAAGCCCCAGATCCAGTCCAGGAGCTCGCGGCTGCCGGACACCACGCCCAGGCTGACGTCGTTGTGGCCGCCGATCGCCTTGGTGGCGGAGTGCAGCGACAGGTCGATGCCGTGGTCGAGCGGGCGTTGCCCGAGCGGCGTGCCGAACGTGGAGTCGACCACCTTCATCGGGCCGGCGATCGAGCCGAGCGCGGCCATGTCGACCACGTCGAGCCGGGGGTTGGCCGGCGTCTCGGCGAAGAGGAGCATGGTCCTGCCCGGACGGACCGCGGCGGCCCAGGCCTCGGGGTCCGTGCCGTCGACGAACGTCACGTCGATGCCCATGCGCGGGCACGCGCCCTGGAAGAGCAGCTGCGTGCCGGCGTAGAGCTGGCGCTGGGTCACGATGTGGTCGCCGGTGGAGCACAGCCCCAGCACGACCGCGGTGACCGCCCCCATGCCCGATGAGAAGGCCCGGGCGGCCTCCGCACCCTCGAGCTCCGCCACCGCCTCGGCGAAGTCGTTGACCGTCGGGTTGCCGTAGCGGCTGTAGAAGGAGTCCGCGGTGGTCGAGGTGGCCATGCGACGGCCGTCGGCGACCGACGGCGTGACGAACGTCGTCGTGGTCACGATCGTCGGGGCCAGCGCCGTTCCGTTGCGGGTCCGTCCGGCGCGGATCGCGACCGTCTCGGGTGACAGCGCGGCATCGGTCGCGAGCGTGGCGTCGTCGGTCAGCGCATTGTCGTTCGGTGCGGTCTCGTTCGGTGCGGTCTCGTTCGGCGCGGTCTGGTCGGGCGTGCTGGTGTCGTCGGGCGCCGTCATGTCGTCTCCGGGAACGTGCGGATGGGAGGGGCGAGCTGCGGGGTCTCGATGAGGAAGCCGTCGTGGCCGTGGGGCGAGTCGATGTCGACCCAGGTCACGTCGCCGCCGACCGAACGCAGGCCGTCGGCGAGGACGTGCTGCTGGATCGGCGGGTACAGCCCGTCGGAGCGCACCGTCGCCACGAGCGTGGGCGCCTGGATGCGCGACAGCGCCGCCTCGGTGCTGCCCCGGCCCCGGGCGACGTCGTGGAGGTCCATGGCCCGGTTGAGCCGGATGTAGCTGTTGGCGTCGAACCGCCGGGCGAGCTTGAGGCCGTGGTAGTCGAGGTAGCCCTCGACGTCGAACAGCGGCTCGAGCGTGAAGTCGAGCGTGCCGAGCATCGACCGGTGGAACCGCTCGGTGAAGACCTCGTCGCTCCGGTAGGTGACCTGCGCGCACATGCGGGCGACCGCGAGCCCGCGGTGCGGGCCGTCGCCCGGTGCGGCGTCGTAGTAGTCGCCGCCGCGGAACCGCGGGTCGGCCTGCACGGCCATCCGGCCGATGTGGCTCCACGCGATCTGCTGCGCGGAGGCCGATGCGGTGGTCGAGGCCAGGACGAGCGCGCCGACGCGCTCGGGGAACATCGCCCCCCACTCCAGCGCCTGCATGCCGCCCATGGAGCCGCCCACGACCGCCCGCCACCGCGCGATGCCCAGCCGATCGGCCAGCAGCGCCTGGACGCGGACCATGTCCCGGATGGTGACCACCGGGAAGGTCGACCCGTAGGGCGCGCCCGTCGAGGGGTCGACCGAGGCCGGGCCGGTCGTTCCCTGACACCCGCCGAGCACGTTGGAGCACACGACGAACAGCTCGTCGGTGTCGAGCGCCCGCCCGGGCCCCACCAGCGCGTCCCACCACCCCGGGGTGGGCTGCCCGGGACCGGAACGTCCGGCCACGTGGGCGTCGCCGGTGAGGGCGTGGCACACGAGCACCGCATTCGATCCGTCGGCCGCCAGCGTCCCCCACGTCTCGTACGCGACGTCGACCTCGGTCAGCAGTCCGCCGCCTTCGAGCCGGAACGGTCGGGCGCTCCCGCCGGTCGCCTCGGTGTCGTGCGCGCCCGCCACGCGGCAGAAGCGCCGGTCGGCGACGGGGTCGCCGGGTCGCCACGCGCCGGTGGCAGGGATGTCGTGCTCAGTGAGCTGGTTCACGGGGTGCGGGCCTGGGCTGGTGCGGTTCGAGGGCGTGTGTGGGGTGGGCTCGTGAGGCGAGCGACCACGCGCGGTCCGCACCTGGGAGGGCCCGCGCGAGCGGACCGTGCGGACACTTGGTTGCCGCCGGCGCCGCCGACTGGCCACATCCCCGCCGAAGCGGGATGGCACCTTGGGTGTCCGTCCCAGGTTGCCGGACCCCTCGCGGGGCCTCTCCTGATGATCGCCCAAGAGAACACGTTCCGACCGGTCGCGGTCAAGCACGTTCGTCGGCGAGCCGACCGCGCCGGCCGCCGCTCCGCTCCCACCACCACTCCAGGAGGCCGGGATCCGGATCGGCGAGATGGGCGCGGAGCATCGCCGCTCCGAGCTGCCGCAGCAGCTCGGCTCGCGAACCGTCGACCTGGTGCAACCGTCGGGTGATCTCCGCACCCTCGGCCCACGCACCGGCGTCGACCGGCAACAGGAGCGACCGGATCGAGGCGGCCGACAGCCGCACGGCGCCGAGCGACAGACCCGACCCGGCGTGGTCGCGGGCCACCGACGCCGCCACCGTGGGGGCGCTGAGCGCCGCCGCCAGGTGCCAGACGTCGACCCCGGCGTCGTCGCTCGGCTCGACGCTCAGCACCGGCGTCACCGGCACCAGCGCGCCGGTCGGATCGGCGACCGCCTCGGGCACCTTGGTCTGGGTGGCCACGAGGACCTTGGGGACCCGGCGCGCCGTCACCCATGCGGCCACCCGCGGCGAGGTCGCGATGAGCGCGTGCACGTCCAGGCGCGGGTCGACCACGCGCCGACCGGCCAGGCGCCGCGGCGTCGTCGTGTCCAGGCGGCACACGTCGATCATGCCCACCGTGACCAGGCGTGGGGCGCGCTCGTCCCGGCCGGGGTCATCCGCGGCCCGGGCCGCCGCGGTGAGCGCGTAGAACTCGTCGCGGAAGCCCGCGGTCGCGGTGGCGACGTCCCCGATCGTCGGGCCCGTCGCGGTCCCGGGAGCGCGGCCCCGGGCTGCTCGGTCACGTCCGGACGGCGCTGCAGCGGCAGGCGGCGCGACCACGGGGACCCCGAGGGCGGCGCCCAGCAGCGGTCCCCAGCTCTCCCCGTCCCGAGGAGCGCGAGCCCAACCACGGTCCACCGCGTCACCACCCCACCGCAGCGCCACGGCGGCGGCACCGTCGGCGGCCCCCAGCGGCCCCGCGCGCCGGACGGGTGCGCACACCTCGCCGCCCGCAGCCACGGGGGGGGCGGCGTCGGCCCACAGCGCCACGACGACGGCGTCCTGCAGCAGGTGGTCCCGCACGGCCGACGCGTCACGTGCCGACAGCACCGACTGCGGCTGGATGAGCACGGCGACGCCGCCGGGAGCGAGCATCTCGGTCCCGACGAGCAGGAACGCCGCGGCGTCGTCGACGTAGGGGCCCAGCTCGCCGAACCGACGGCGCAACGCGTCCCGGCGCCGGGCGTCCCGCGCTGTGTCGATCGTGCGTTGGGCAAGGAAGGGCGGGTTGCCGACGACCAGGTCGGCCCGAGCGGTGAACGGCGTGGGCGAGCTCAGCGGATCGTGCTCCACGACCTGCGGCGCCACGTGGTCCGTCACGTGGTGCCCGGCCGCCCAGCGCCGCAGGGCCTCCCGGCAGTGGGCCACCGCGTGCGGGTCCACGTCGCATCCTGCGAGCCGCTCGGTGACGATCTCGCGGGGCGGGACGCCGAGCGCCACCAGCGCGTCCGCCGCCGCGAGCAGGAAGGATCCCGCCCCGCACGACGGGTCGACCACGAGACCCGGCACCCGACCGAGACGGTCCAGGCCGAGCTCGACGAGCACGCGTGCCAGCCCCTCGGGCGTGGGGTGCGAGCCCAGGGCCCGGCGCCGCGCGGGGGCCTGCGTGGCAGCGTGCTCGTGCACCAGCGCGCGCGGCGACGAGCTGTCGTGGAGCGCCGATCGGGCAGGGGGCACGGCCCCGAGTCTGCCCGCGCTGTCGCCGCGTCCTGTGGAACCCAGCGGCCTCGACACCGAGGCGACCGGGTCAGACCGAGGCGGCAGGGTCAGGAGGAGCGGAGGGTGCGCTCAGGCCTCGGGCCAGTCGGCCACGTCGGCCAGGCGCGGATCGTTGGAGAAGATCTCCTCGATCGGCACGTCGAGACCCAGCCGCTTCTGCAGGCGCTTGATCTCGAGCTCCTGGTTGTAGATCAGGAGCGACACGACCACGCCCGACTCGCCGGCGCGGGCGGTGCGGCCGGAGCGGTGCACGTAGGTCTTGTGGTCGTTCGGCGGGTCGTAGTGGATGACGACGTCGACGTCGTCCACGTGGATGCCGCGGGCCGCCACGTCGGTGGCCACCAGCGCGTGGAGCTTGCCGGACGCGAAGTCGGCCAGCGCACGCTCCCGGAACTTCTGGCGCAGGTCGCCGTGGATGGGTGCGGCCTCCACGCCCTCGTCCTCGAGCTTGCGGGCCAGGCGGTCCGCGCCGTGCTTGGTGGCCGAGAAGACCATCGTGCGCTCGGCGTTGCGGATGATCTCGGCCGCCACCTTCACCTTGTCCATCTCGTGGACCAGGAAGAAGCGGTGCGTCATCTGCTCGACGTTGACGCCCTTGGACGCCACCTCGTGACGCGTGGGGTCGTGCTGGTAGCGGCGGACCAGGCTGTCCACCACACCGTCGAGCGTGGCGGAGAACAGCAGCGTCTGGTGGTCGCCCTCGACGTTGCGCAGGATCCACTCCACCTGCGGCAGGAAGCCCATGTCGGCCATGCGGTCGGCCTCGTCGATCACGACGTGGCGGACGTCCGCGACCGACAGGTCACCGCGCTCGATCAGGTCGATGGCCCGACCGGGCGTGCAGACGGCGAACTCGACGCCGCTCTTGAGCGCCTTGATCTGCTTCTCGATGGGGTCGCCGCCGTAGATCGCCGCGATGCGGATGCCCCTGGCGTGCGAGGCGGCCACCAGCTCGTCGCGCACCTGGGTGGCGAGCTCGCGCGTGGGCACCAGGGCCAGTCCCGTGGGGCGACCCGGCTCGGCGCGGGGCAGGAGCTGCACCAGGGGCAGGCCGAAGGCGAGGGTCTTGCCCGAGCCGGTCTTGGCCTTCCCGCAGACGTCGCGTCCGGCGAGGATGTCGGGGATGGTCATCTCCTGGATGGGGAAGGCAGTGGTGATGCCCCGTTCCCGGAGAGCGTGGGAGATGTCCTCGTCGATGCCGAGGCTGTCGAAGGTTGTCGTCATTTCCGATTCGGATCCGTGATGATGTGGTCATCGTACCTGCGGTCGAACGGGTCAAACGAAGCGGCCCCTGTGACGGCGCAGGTTCCGGGGGTCGACGACGGCATCGGAGGCCGATGTGACGACGGTGCAGGACCATGTGCAGGAGATCGAGGAGCACGGCGTGACGTGCCTCCGGGGCGTGCTCGACGCGGACGAGGTCGCCGCGCTCCTGGACGACCTCGCCCGCATCGAACGGGAGGAGGACGTGCGCCCCGCGTCGAACGACTTCGAGGGGACCAGGACGCTGCGCGCCTACAACCTGCTGCGCCACGGGCCCTTGTGGGAGGCCGTCCCCGTGCACCCGGCGGTCCTCCCGATCGTGGAGGGGGTGCTCGACCGGGGGTGCCTCGTCTCGAGCCTGTCGTCGATCCGCATCGGCCCGGGTGAGACGGCGCAACCGCTGCACGCGGACGACCAGCTCATCCCGCTGACGGCGCCGCACCCGCCCGTGGTCTGCAACACCATGTGGGCGCTCACGGACTTCACGGCCGACAACGGCGCCACCCGGATCGTCCGCGACAGCCACACGTGGGGGAAGCCGACCTACGGCGGCGACCACCCCACCGAACCGGCGGTGATGTCGGCCGGCGACGTCCTCGTGTGGAACGGCAGCCTGTGGCACGCCGGCGGCGCCAACACGACCGACAGCGACCGCGTCGGCATCGCCATGAACTACTGCGCCGGCTGGGTCCGCCAGCAGGAGAACCAGCAGCTCGGGCTGCCCATGGAGATCGTGGCCGGCTTCACGCCGAGGCTCCAGGAGCTGGTGGGCTACTCCGTGTACCAGGGCCTGATCGGCCACATCGAGCGCCACTCCCCCGCCGAGCTGCTCGACCGGATCGCCCCCGACGACTGGCGACGGCCGACCACCCTGGTGTGGGACCGCACGCGAGCACGGGCGTGCTG
>JAEZAI010000655.1 GCA_023427825.1 Actinomycetes bacterium | reverse complement strand
CATCGGCACCATCCTGGAGCGCCGGGCCCGCGCCGCGCTGGACCGCCTGGCGGTCCTCAGCACGCCGCACGCCACCGTGATCCGCGACGGCGAGACGTCGGACCTGGAGGTGGAACAGGTGGTGGCCGACGACCTGCTCGTGCTCTCGCCCGGAGCGCAGGTGGTCGTGGACGGCGAGGTGGTCTCGAGCTCCGGGCTCGAGCTCAACGAGTCGCTGCTGACCGGCGAGTCCGATCCCGTCCACAAGCAGCCCGGTGACGAGGTGATGTCGGGCAGCTTCGTGGCCGCGGGCTCGGGCACGTTCCGGGCGACCAAGGTCGGCGCGGAGTCCTATGCCGCGTCGCTCGCCGGCGCCGCCAAGGAGTTCACGCTCGTGCACTCCGAGCTGCGTGACGGGATCAACAAGATCCTGAAGTTCCTGATGGTGGCCCTGCCGCCGATCGCGCTCATCCTGCTGTGGCGCCTGTGGGGCACGAGCGACGACTGGCGCGACGCGCTGTCCGGCACCGTCGCCGCCGCGGTCGCGATGGTCCCCGACGGACTCGTGCTGCTCACGAGCCTGGCGTTCATGGCCGGCGTCGTGAAGCTGTCCCGGCGCAACGCCCTGCTGCGGGAGCTGGCGTCCGTGGAGCTGCTCGCCCGGGTGGACACCCTGTGCCTGGACAAGACCGGCACGATCACCACGGGAGAGATCGTCGCCGCCGGGATCGAGGAGCTCGGGGCCGGGAGCGACGGCGGGTCGTCCAACGGCTCGAGCGCCGCCGACACCGTCGACGACCTGCTGGCCGCGCTGGCGGCGTCGGATCCCGACCCGAACGCCACGCTGCTGGCGATCGGCCGGGCGCACGCGGCGGCCCCCGGATGGCAGCTGGTCGACAGCGTGCCGTTCTCCTCCGCGCGGAAGTGGTCGGCGGCGTCGTTCGACGGCCACGGCGCGGTGTACCTGGGCGCGCCGGAGTTCCTGGCGCCGGGCGACGACGAGGTCGCGACCAAGGTGGGGGAGCAGGCGGCGCTCGGTCGCCGGGTGGTGCTGCTCGCCACCGCGGCCGAGCTCGCCGGCGACGAGCTGCCCGACGACCTCGACGCTCGGGCGCTGGTCCTGCTCGAGGACGACATCCGCGACGACGCCGAGGAGACGCTGGACTACCTATCCGAGCAGGGCATCGGCCTGAAGGTCATCTCCGGCGACCACCCCGGGACGGTGGCTGCGGTGGCGGCGCGGGCCGGCGTGCCCGATGCGACCGAGGTGATGGACGCCCGCGACCTGCCGCTGGACGACGACGAGGCGCTGGCGGAGGCGGTCGAGGCCCACACGGTCTTCGGTCGCGTGAAGCCGGAGCAGAAGCGGGCCATGGTCCGGGCGCTGCAGTCGCGAGGTCACGTCGTCGGCATGACCGGCGACGGGGTGAACGACGTGCTGGCCCTGAAGGACGCCGACATGGGCATCGCCATGGGTGCCGGCAGCGCCGCCAGCCGTGCTGTCGCCCAGCTGGTGCTGCTGGAGAACCGCTTCTCGGTCCTCCCCGGCGTGCTGGCCGAGGGTCGTCGCGTGATCAACAGCGTCGAGCGGGCGGCCAACCTCTTCATCTACGGCACCGTGTACTCGGTGTGCATGGCGCTCGTGATCTCGGTCGTCGGCACCGACTACCCGTTCCTCCCGCGCCACCTCACGCTGGTGCGCTCGCTGAGCGTCGGCATCCCCGGCTTCTTCCTGGCGCTCGCCCCCGACCCTCGTCGGGCCCGGACCGGGTTCGTCCCCCGCGTGGTGCGCTTCGCGATCCCGGCCGGCGCGATCGCCGCCGCTGCCGCGCTGGCCGTCTACTTCTACGCGCGCGAGGTGGCCGACACCTCCCTCACCGATGCTCGTTCGGCGGCGACGATCACGCTCCTGGCCGTCGGCCTGCTGCTGCTCCTGCGGCTCACGCGGACGCTCCCGCCCTGGCGCTGGATCCTGGTCGGGTCGATGGCCGCCGGCATCGTCCTGGTGCTCGCCATCCCCGCCACCGCCGAGTTCTTCGACCTCGACTACCCGCCCGACACGGTGTGGGAGGCTATGGGCGTGGCCGTGCTCGCCGCCGCCATCGCCGTGCGCTTCGTCCCGGTCACCGCGGACGGCGGCGAGGTGGTGGAGCTGCCCGAGCGCTTCCGCCCGCCGTCGCGCCGCGAGCGGACGGGTGACACGACCGCGGCGTGATCGTGTCGTGAGGCCGGGTTCGTGAGGCCGGGCTCGTGAGACCGGCGGACGCGGTCGAGCGGCTGGCCGCGGCCGGCTGCATCGACCCGCACGCCGAGGTGGCGGAGATGACCCGCTGGGCCCCGGTCGACGTGGCGGGCTGGAAGGTGCCGGCCGACTGGGTGCGGCGACGCGAGCGCGGCGAGCCCCTGGCGTGGATCACCGGGCACGCGGCGTTCGGGGGCCTCGACCTGCGGGTGACCCACGGCGTCTACCCGCCCCGGCCGTGGTCGGCGGAGCTCGCGTTCTCCGCCGCCGGCGCGCTCCGATCCAGGGGCCGCCTGCTCGACCTGTGCACCGGGACCGGGGCCGTCGCCGCGCTCGTCGCCTCGCGCCGGCCGGGCGCCCTCGTCGTGGGGGTCGATGTGGATCCGACGGCGGCGGCATGTGCCCGGACGAACGGCGTGACGGCGGTGGTCGGCGATCTCGACGCCGCGCTGCGGGCGTGCCCGCCGTTCGACGTGGTGACCGCGGTCGCGCCCTACGTGCCGGCGGACTCGGTCGCGGCGCTGGCCCGCGCCGTGCGCGACCACGAGCCCGTCGCCGCGCGGGCCGGCGGCCCCGG
>JAEZAI010000646.1 GCA_023427825.1 Actinomycetes bacterium | reverse complement strand
CCGGAGGTCGAACGGCTGCCCGTCGGTGCCGGTGAGGGCCAGGTCCGGCTTCTCCTGGGGCGACGGCAGGATGCGTCCGGCCCACGGCTCCTCGGAGCTGCCGCGGGTGGCGACGACGAGGCCGATGACCAGCAGCGCGGCGGCCCCGAGCGCGATCAGCGTGATCTGCAGCCCCGGCCGACGGGCGTGGCCGGCGGGGCCTCCGGGCCCCTGGGACCCGTCCCGGACACCCGGATCGCCGGGGGTCTGCTCGTCGTCGACCGGCAGCGTCATGGCGTGGCGACGGTACCAGCGGGTCCCCCGCAGCGGCAGTCGGCGACGCACGGGACGCTAGGGCGTCCCCGTTACGATCGGCGCCATGTCCGGTCCCGACGACGTCGCCGCCCTCACCGCGGCGATCGGGCTGGATCCACCCACCTATCGCCGGGCCGACGTGGAGCGGCTGGTCGGCGTCCCGCACGCCGACATGGTGCGGTGGTGGCGGGCGATGGGCTTCGCGGAGGTCCCCGAGGACGAGGTCGCGTTCGGTGACGACGACGTCCGGATGGCGGCCGAGCTGGCCGCCCTGCTCGGCTCGGACCGGGTCGACGACCGCGACGTGCTCCGGCTCGCACGGGTGCTCGGGTCGTCGTTCTCCCGCATCGCCGAGGCCCAGGTCTCCCTGCTCGAGGACGCCGAGGAGCACGCCGCCGACCGCGACGGATCCGGCCCCGGGCGTGACGATGGCACCGGCGCGGGCGACGGCACCGGCGCGGACGACGGCGCCGGACCGCCGGGCACCGACCCCGGGCGGGCGGCCCGGGACGCCGAGCTGCTCCAGCTCCTCGAGGACTCGCTGGTCTACGTCTGGCGCCGGCACCTGGTGGCCGCCCTCGGCCGGCGCCTCCGGATCGAGGCCGCGGACGAGGCGATCCGCGCCGACATCGCGGATCCCGACACCGACACCGAGGCGCTCCACGAGGACCACGGGACCGCAGCGACCACGGTCGGCTTCGTCGACATCGCCGGCTTCTCCAAGATGTCCAAGCGCATGGACGCGGACGACCTCGCCGAGGTGGTCGACGGTTTCGAGGCCGCCGCGCTCGAGGCCATCTCGGAGCTCGACGGCCGGGTGGTGAAGTTCATCGGCGACGCGGTCATGTACGTGGCGCCCGACCTGGAGGCCGGAGTGCGCATCGGGCTGCAGCTCCAGCAGCGGGCGGCGGCGGCCGAGGTGCCGGTCGAGCTGCACTGCGGCGTCGCCCACGGGCCCACGATCACGATGGGTGGCGACGTGTTCGGGCCGACCGTCAACCTGGCCAGCCGGTTGACCGACGTGGCCCGCCGCGGGACGGTCGTGATCCCCAGGGAGTGCGGCGCGGAGCTGGAGAACGCCGAGGACCTGGTCGTGAAGCCCGTCCGCCGGCCGTACGACCTCAAGGGCATCGGCCGGACGCGACTCGCCACCGTGGCGCTGCGCGCCGACGATGCGGACGAGGAGTCGCCGGGAGCCCGGCGACGTGCCGAACGCCGTGAGCGCCGGGAGGCCGCCCGCTCGGACCAGTCCGCCGACTGATCCCGGCCCCAGCGCGCTGCGGACCGGATCCGGCCGTCAGGCCGCGAGGGAGCTCCGGCGGGCCGCAGCGGCACGCTGCCAGCCCTGGGCCGCTCGCGGCCCGTAGCGGAGCTGGCGGGGCACGAACCGCCACGACTCGCGGACCCACATCTCGAACGCCCGCAGCTGCGCGGCGTCGATCGTCCCCCACGGCAGGCCGAAGCGCCGCCGGATGCGGGCAGGCAGTCCCCCGATCGCCGTCAGCCGGAACACCGGCGTCACGACCTCTCGCTGGATCGGGACGCTCCACCACGGCAGGCCCGGCAGGTCGCTGACCTTCTCGTGCAGGGCCATCTCGATCGCTCGCTCCGCCGCCGTGGTCATCTCGAGGACGTCGTCGCAGTAGTGGTCCCAGCGGTCGCGGTACTCGGCGTAGGTGCGGGGCACCACCGCCATGTCCCCGCCGTAGCGGCGGTACCACTCGACGCCTTCGCGATACAGGCGCTCGCGGTCCTCCCACGTGGTGTTGCGGGCGTCGAAGCGGTCGATGAGCCGCTCGACAGCGAATTGGAACGTGGCGTGGGCCCACCAGAACGTCTCGGGCCGCAACGCGCTGTAGCGCCGCCCGTGCTCGTCGGTCCCGCTGATGCGCTGGTGGTAGTCCCGCACGCGACGCCCGGTCGCCTCGCCATCGGCGTCGTAGACGACGCCCATGATCTCGGGCACCGACCGTTGGATCCGGTCCCACGGCTCGGTGAAGAACGCCGAGTGCTGCGCCACGCCGGCGCCCAGGCCGGGGTGCATGAGCTGCAGGATGCCGGTCGCCAGTCCGGTGAAGCCCAGCCGGTGGTCCCCCGCGTAGCGCCACAGCAGGGATCCCGGTCCCAGCTCCATCGGCTCGTCGAACGGCGGCAGCCGGTGTCCCCTCAACGCCCTCGTCCCTCCCCGGTCGCCGGATCCGGCCCCCCGACCGGATCGGACGGGAGTGTCGCCCGCCGGCCGCACCAGGTCAAGGACCCCGGTGGGCGGCCGAGCGTGCTGACAGGCCGCACCGCCGGCATCTCGACGCAGGCGACGGCGCGGGTCCAGACTTCGCCCGATGCCAGAGGCCCCCGTGTCCGAGGACGCCGTCCCGGACGACGACGACAGCGACGAGTCCGAGCTCCACCACGACGATCGGGTCGACGCCGCGGTCCACGTCAGCAACGACGGCCACTTCCCCGTCGACGAACCGGCCGAACGCCGGGCCGTGGTGGACATGCGGCGCCGCCGTCAACGTCGACGCCTCGGCAGCCACGACTGGGGCGAGCTCGCCTACCGCGTGTACACGACGACCCTCGCGGCGATCGTCGCCGTGGTCTTCGCGTCCGGTCTCATCGGCGACGACGAGCTCACTGCCGAGGCCACCCGGACGTTCGTCGACAGGGCGCCGGCGTGGTTCGGTCTCGGCGCCGCCGTCGTGGTCCTGATCGGCATCCGGTCCGGCTCCCGCGGCGGACCTCTCGCACTCGAGCGCCAGGACGTGCACCACCTGCTGCTCGGTCCGGTCGACCGGGGCTTCGTGCTGCGCCGCCCCACCCTGTCGCTGATGACCTATGCCCTCCTCGGCGGTGCCATCCTCGCCGGCCTCGGCGCCGGCCTCTTCGACCAGCGCGTCGGCGGAGCCGCGATCCCGTGGTTCGCGAGCGGCGCGCTGTTCGGCGTGGCGCTCGCGGCGCTGTCGGTCGGCGCCGGCCTGCTCACCTCGTCGCGGCTCACCTCCAAGTGGCTGTCGCTGGGGATCGGCTGGCTGCTGGTCGCGTGGGCCCTCGTGGATGCCACCGGCTACGGACCGACCGCGCCGACCACGTGGCTCGGACGGATCGTCGTCTGGCCGCTCGAGTTCGACGCCCTCGCCCTCGTCCCCGTCGGCGTCGCCGTGCTCCTGCCGGTGCTGGCGCTCCTGACCATCGGGGGGCGCTCGATCGAGGCCGCCACGCGGCGCACGGCCCTCGTCGGACAGCTCCGGTTCGCGGTCACCCAGCAGGACCTGCGCACGGTCGTGCTGCTGCGACGCCAGCTCGCGTCCGAGCGGCCCCGCACCCGCCCGTGGTGCCCGGCGGTCCCCGGCCCGATCGCCCGCAAGTTCCCGGTGTTCGCCCGTGACATGCGCAGCGTCGCCCGCTGGCCGGTCGTGCGGGTGGCCCGCGTGCTGGTGGTCGGCGCGGCGATCGGGCTGACGGCCCGCGCCACCTGGGCGGGCACCACGCCGCTCGTGCTCGTGCTCGGCGCCCTCGCCTACGTCGCCGCGCTCGATGCGATCGAACCGCTGGCCCAGGACATCGACCACCCCGGCCTGCTCGGCTCCGTGCCCGAGGTGGAGGGCGTGGTCATGGTCAAGCACCTGGCCGAGCCGGTGCTCGTGATGATCGGAGTCGGCCTGGTCGCCCTCGGAACGGCCTACGGCGTGGACCCGAACCCCGAGGTCCTCCGCGTGGGTCTCCCGCTGCTGCTGCCCGCCGCGCTCGCAGGTGTGTGCGGCGCGGCGATCACGGTCGTGTCCGAGGCCACGCTCGAGACCAGCCAGGAGGCGATCATGCCGCCCGAGGTCGCCGGACCGCGGCTGCTGTTCCGCACGGTCTGGCCCCCGGCCGTCGCGGTGATCGGCATGCTCCCTCTGCTGGCGGCGCGCGCCGCGGCGGAGTCCGCCGGAGGCGATCCCACCCGCGCGGTCACCGCCACCGCGGTGCCGGTCGTCCTGCTGTGCATGGTCGTGTTCGGCTGGGTCCGCTTCCGGGCCGACATCCACGAGGCCATGAGCCAGGCGACCGGCGGCGGGACGTGAAGGTAGGAGCACCGTGAACCAGAAGAAGAGCCGGCGTCCCGAACGGACCCGCCCGCCCGCACTGCAGGTCGAAGGCCTGTCGAAGTACTACGGCGACGTCGCCGCGCTCGAGGAGATGGACCTCGAGGTGCCGGCCGGGCAGTCCGTGGTGCTGGTGGGCCACAACGGGTCGGGCAAGTCGACGCTCCTCAGCATGATCGCCGGCGTGCTCGAGCCGACCGACGGCGAGGTGCTCGTCCACGGGCAGCCGAACGGCACGCTCGAGGCGCGGGCGGAGCTGTCGTGGCTGCCCGACTCCCCCGTCCTCTACGACGACCTGAGCCTCTGGGAGCACGTCGAGTACATCAACCGCATGCACGGCGGGACCGGCGACGACCCCTTCCTCGACGAGCTGCTCGAGCGGCTGGGCGTCGAGGAGCGCAAGGACCACCTGCCGTCGCAGTTCAGCCGCGGGCTCCGCCAGAAGTCGGCGATCGCGGTCGCGCTGTGCCGGCCGTTCTCGGTCCTGCTGGTCGACGAGCCGGTCGTCGGCCTGGATGCGTCGGGTCGCCTCGCCCTGCTCGAGCTGATCGACGAGGCCCGGGAC
>JAEZAI010000188.1 GCA_023427825.1 Actinomycetes bacterium | reverse complement strand
GGACGGGTAGCATGCGGCCATGGCCGAACGGGGATACACCGCCACCAAGGACCAGCTGCAGGCGCGGCTCAGCCGCATCGAGGGTCAGGTGCGGGGCGTCGCCCGCATGGTCGAGGAAGACCGCTACTGCATCGACGTCCTCACCCAGATCAGCGCCATCCGCGCCGCGCTGGACAAGGTCGCGCTCGGGCTGCTCGACGACCACGCCCGCCACTGCCTCGTCGGCGGGCACGGCGGGCCGACAGAGCCCGACGAGCAGGTCGACGAGCTGATGGGCGCCGTCGGTCGGCTCCTGTCGCGCTGAACCGGCCGCCTGGTCAGCCCCGCCGGCTCAGACCTTCTCGTAGGTGTCGAACCGGTGCGTCGCCCAGTTCCCCGCGAGCACGGCCGGGTAGCGCGGCGGGTCGTCCTCGCTGCCGCACCCGGGAAGGCACTCGATCAGCGCGTCGAAGTCGGGATGCTGGAAGTACGGGATGGAGATGCGGGTCCGCACCTCCCCCGGCTCGGGGTTCCGCACCCGGTGCTCTGTGGCCACCCAGCGGTCGTTGGTCCACTTCGCCATCAGGTCGCCCAGGTTCACGATGAACGAGCCGGGCTCGTGGTCGATCGGCGTCCAGCGACCCGATCGATCCCTGACCTCGATCCCGGCGGGACCGTCGTCCTGGTAGACGATCGTGAGCGAGCCGACGTCGGTGTGGGCACCGAACCGGTGGCCCTCGAACGTGACGTCGGGCGTGAGGTAGAGGTTGCACGCCAGGTAGGACGGGTGGCGACGGAAGTGCCGCTCCAGGTAGCCGTCGGGCAGGCCCAGCGCCTGTGCCATCAACGCCAGGAGCTCCGTGCCCAGGTCGTCGACGGCACGGTGGTACCGCTTCCACGCGTCGGCCAGTCCGGCGGGCTCGTCCGGCCAGAGGTTCGGCTCCGCCCGTTGCACCCACTCGTCGTCGTAGCCGGCCGCGGCCACATCGGCCGCCGAGTCGAAGCGGCTCATCTCGAGCTGCTCGCGCACCCGTACCGACGCACCGCCGTCCGCCGTGGCGGCCACCGCCTCGCGCACCGACCAGCCGCGGAACTCGTTGCCGCTGAGCGAGACGTACCTGGCCTTCTGCTCGTCGGGGAGCTCGAAGAACTCGCCGGTCAGCCGCCGCACGTCCTCGATCATCGCCTGGTCGATGCCGTGACCCACGATCGTGAAGAAGCCGATCTCCCGGCACGCCTCGTCGATCCGCGCCGCCAGCTCCGCCCGGGCGACGGGATCGCCCGACAGGGCGAGCGAGAGGTCGAAGCGGGGGATCACGGCGGCGGCGGTCGTCATGTGCTCCAGCATGAGGGCCGACGGCGTCCGGTTCCGTTGCGATCGTGTTTCGTGGCCCCTCGCGCCGGGCGTCGCCGCCCGCGGTCCCCGTACGATCTCCGATCTGCATGGGGCCAGTGATCGACCGCCGACCGGAGCTGCCCGTCGTCGACCTGGGACGACGGAGCGGGCTCGGTGCCGCGAGCGCGATGCAGCAGGCGGCGGAGCAGCTCGACGCCGCGCTGCGTGACGTGGGGGCGTTCGAGCTCGTCGGCCACGGCATCCCCGCCGACCTGTTCCGCCGGACGATGGACGCGTCCAGGGAGCTGTTCGCCCTCGACCGCAAGGCCAAGGAGGCGCTCCGCTCCCCCAGCGGCAACCCCTTCCACGGCTACACGACCCGGGAGGTGGGCGACCCTCCGGTGCTGATCCGTGAGATCTACGAGTCCGGTCGCTTCGACTCCCCCGAGGACGTGCTCGCCGCGGGGTACGGCCCCGAGCACTCCGAGCTCGTCGAACCCAACGTGTGGCCGCGCCGGCCGCGCCGCTTCCGGGTCGCCATGACCACCTACCACGCGGTCATGGAGGAGCTCGGCGACCGCCTGATGTCGGTGGCGGCCACCGCGCTCGGGCTGCGCCCCGACTGGTTCGTCGACCGCTTCGACCGCCAGGCGTCCTACCTGGCCTGCGTGAACTACCCGCCGCAGTTCGCCACCGCGCGCGAGCGCATGCCCCGCATGGGACCCCACGCGGACTTCGGGACGCTGTCGATCTTCGCCTTCGACGAGGCGCCGGGTCGCATGCAGGTGCACGTGGGCGGGACCGCCGAGGAGCGGGCCGCGCTGGCTGCGGACGTGATGGCCTCGATCGCCGACCCCGACGACGACACGGTCGACGGTCCCGATCCCGAGCTGCCGGGCACCTGGGTGGAGGCGTCGGGAAGCGACGACCGGCTGCTCGTGTGCGCCGGCGAGATGCTGGCCCGCTGGACCGACGACCGCTGGAGCGCCGCGCTGCACCGGGTGGCGTCGCCGACCGAACGGGACCCCGCGCTCAGCCGGACCGCGCTCGCGTACTACCAGTACCCCAACCTGGACACCGAGATCGCCGCCCTGCCCACGTGCCTGCCGCCGGGGGCGACCCCGCGCCAGCCCCCCGGTGCTCGCCGGCGTGCTCGCCCACGAGCGCAAGAACCACCGCCACCCCTGGTTCTGACGCCGGCACCGTCGGGCCGGCACCGTCGTCCACAGCCGTCGTCGCGCAGCGGTTCACGCGGCCGTAACAGCACGCCGAGCGACGCCGGTGTGTGCTGGGCCGATGCGAGAGCACGTCGACCCCAGCGTCCGGGCCCGAGCGGTGCAGGCCGCGCGCGGCACCGCCCCCTTCGACCTCCTGCTCGTCGGCGGCACCGTCGTCGACGTCGGGACCGGCCTGCTCAAGGAGGCCGACGTCGGCGTGGTCGGGCCGCTCATCGCCAGCGTGCACCCCCGGGGCACGAGGACGGACGCGGCCGAGGTGGTCGACGTCACCGGTCGCCACGTGGCCCCGGGCTTCATCGACATGCACGTGCACTTCGAGAGCTCCATGCTGACGCCCGGTCCGTACGCCGCGGCGGTGGCGCCGCGGGGCACGACCACGGTGTTCGCGGACCCGCACGAGCTCGCCAACGTCGTCGGGGTCGACGGCGTTCGCTACGCGGTCGACGCCAGCCGGGGACTGCCCGTGCGCTTCATCGTGCAGGCCCCGTCGTGCGTGCCGCCGCAGCCCGGTCTGGAGCTGTCGGGCTACGACGTCGATCCCGACGAGGTGGCGACGATGCTGTCGTGGCCCGAGGTCGGCGGGGTCGCCGAGGTCATGGACATGCTCGGCGTCCTCGGTGCGGACGAGCGGATGGTGGGCGTCGTCGCCGCCGGGCTCGAGTCGGGAAAGCTCGTGTCGGGCCACGCGGCCAGCCTCCGGGGGCCGGAGCTGCAGGCGTACCTGGCCGCCGGGATCGACTCCGACCACGAGATCTTCGTGGAGGGCGACGTCATGGCGCGGCTCGACGCGGGCATGACCGTCGAGCTGCGCGGCGAGGTGGCGGCCGTGCTGCCCGAGGTGGTCGCGCAGCTGGCCGACCTGCCCGAGCTGCCGACCCACCTGGTGCTGTGCACCGACGACCTGTTCGCCAACACGCTGCTGCGGGCCGGCGGGCTCGACCGGGTGATCCGCATGCTCGTCGTGCTGGGGCTGCCGCCGGTGCGGGCGATCCGACTGGCGACCTACCACGCCGCGTACCGCCTGGGCCGGCCCGACCTGGGTCTGGTCGCGGCGGGCCGGCGGGCCGACCTGCTGGTGATCGGATCGCTCGAGGACGTGGAGGTGCTGGACGTCTACACCGACGGTCGCCTGGTGGCCTCTGGCGGACGCATGGTCGTGGACGTGGTCGAGGGACCGGCGCGGGCCCCGTACGACACGCTCCACCTGGAGCCCCTGGCGCCGTCGGACTTCGTCGTGCGGCTGCCCGGCGCGGCCGACGGGCCGGTCACCGTCCGGACCGTCGA